>CBFHYW010000062.1:0-7666 GCA_965660135.1 Opitutales bacterium | reverse complement strand
AGGGATTCAGATAATATAAAACTTTTAGGTGGTGGTATATCCTTGGTTTTGGCTTTAAGTGTATCCCTGTCCTTATTTTTTGATTTTAAAAGATAGAAGAATTCGAATATAGATACAAATTCGACCTTCAGCAGCAACCGGATGATGGATTGCAACTGGTTGTCTGATTTTCAATAATCTCTGGTTCTTCGGGTATCCCACATTTCTCTTTAGCTAGGCAGTCGGTTTGGGTTGCGGAGAGGTGAAATTTGCCATCCTTGAATTCTAGACCGTATTTACCAACCGTATCAGACTGGTATTCGACTTCGATCTCAAGGTTTTCAAGTCCTAAAGAATTTTCAGCAATCTCGATAATATTGATAATTTTGCTTGGGTGCATTTTGTGGTCAAAGTCACTGGATGTCCAAAGTTGAAAATTGGCGACTTTTTCCTGTCGAATTGTGCCACCACAATCGATGAAATCCTTAGTTACTATTCCTAGTTCGGTGACATGAAAATGTGATGGTATACATACTCCGTTGGGGAGTACGAATGCGACTTGTTCGAGTTCGGATAGTTGATTTTTGATTTCTTGAATATTCATAATAGTTTAATGGTAAATTAGTTTATAAACATAGCAGGGTTCTTTCAATCAATAATGTGAAGATTAGTTAAATTAATTGATCTTTTACTCTAAAAGCTCTTGCGTTTAAAAGGAGAGACTTTATTCGAAGTAGATAATGAATTCATATATTGTAATATTATGGGGGAGTACATTTTTCTTATCTGGGTGCTTGGATTTTGGGGAAGAACAAGAAGTGCCTGTGGTGGAAGAATCCGCTCTAGATCGTAAGCAAAAGATCAAGGAGCTTGAGTTGAAGATTGAAACTTTGCAGTGGGAAAACTCGAGGTTGTCTTTAAAGTTAAAATCAGTGAATGGAGCTTCTTTGGTTCGGGATAAAGTAACCGGGTTGTGGCATTTTGATGTTGAGCGAGATCCCTTTAGTGGTCGGGCTTCGGAAGTTTTTCCTGATGGTTCGCCCCGAGCAGAGGCAGATTTTCATCTGGGTAAAAAGGATGGAATGGAGAGGTTTTGGTGGCCTAATGGAAACTTGAAGGAGCAGGGGCAATGGTTTGACGGAAAAGCGAATGGAGTATTTAGGGAGTGGGATGAGCAGGGTAAACCACTCAAAGTTGTTCGCTACAAAAATGGGCAAATTATTGAAGTAATTCTTGAGGAGCGTTAAGCAGAATTCAGTTAGGGAAGGATAATCCCCGGGGCAAGGAAACTTCTCCAAGGAAAACAGGTCGTTCAGTGAAAATTGGTCCCTGTGGTGAAATTAAGGCATCTTTAATTATTATTTGGTAAGCTCGCTCTGGTTGCCCGTAAGAAAAAGTGAGCAGGATGTCGGTCTTTTGGTTAGGTTTAGATGGGGAATCAAAATTTTTGATTGAAATTGGACCACCGGCACCTGTTTCGTCTGGGCAGAAGTAAAATAGTTTCGATGGAGATTGAGGTCCAAAACGGACGAGAATATCTCCCTGACCTGATCCGTTGCCCAGAATGTCTTTTTTGTAAATTTGCTCAGAGTCTTCGGGTGCAGAGCCAATCATAAAAGTTTTCGAATAGGTAAGTTTATCCAAAGTGAAGCGATAGTCTAAATTACGATCGAGGTGAAGAACCCGAACATTGCTGCCATTATCATCTATATCAAGGTCCCCTTTAATTTGGAATCGTCCATTTTTCCAGCTTACCGGAAGATGTACTTCAATGGCTAAGAGCTTCGTGGTCTCCCATTGTATACCATATTCGCTAGCTTCTTTAAGGATTGGAATGAATGATTCACTACGAATCCTGGAGGGATCATACCGGGAGAGGTGACGAAGCTGTTTTCGCCAAAGATGTTTGAAGGCGATATCCCATTTTTCAGAGTTAGAAGAATGGGGAGGGAACGCCTGAGTATGATGTGCAATTAAGTCGTCCCGAATAGATTTGTTTCGGATTTGAAAAAGAAAACTTTTAAAGGCTTCATCGTTCAAAGCAAAAATTGAGCGTTGGTAAAAAGCATTAAAGTTTGATTGTCTAAAAGTTTCAAAAATTTCTCTGCCCAGAGTTTGCATGGGATGAACCTGTGCACTGCTCGAATGAGAACCTAAAGCAAATAACATGCTCATATAAATAAATTTTAAAAAGCTTCGCATGGAATAAAAAGTATGGGTTTCTATGTCATCAGACAAGCGCGAAGATGCATAATTAAATCTTGTTTTTAGATTTCCTTTCAATCACTTCCCCGATGGCTGTTTTGATTGTATACATTTTAACTAAATATTGAAATTTATCAGGTTGGTTCATGAATTGCTAAAGTGTGATGCACAATGAAAAGAATACGACCATTTGACACCAGGCAATTAGAGGCGTTTGAAATGCTTTGCCGAACAGGAAGTTTTACTAAAACTGCAAAGCATCTTTTTCTCACTCAATCGGCGGTTAGTCATTCAATGAAAAATCTAGAAGAGGAAGCAGGTTGCAAGCTTTTGAGGCGTCAGGGAAAAAAAGTGACACTTACTGAAGCTGGTGATCGTTTGCTGAGTTTTGTCCGACCTTTTTTATACGAAATGGAAACTGTTCGGGAAGAGCTTGATGGATTTGAAAAATTTGGGGCAGGTAGAATTCGTTTAGGTGCGAGTGCACAAGCCTGCCGTTTTCTTCTGCCGCCAATTCTAAAACAATTTAAAGAAACTCAGCCGCTTTGTCGTTTTGAAGTGAAATGCGAAGACACTCCGGGCTGCCTTAACTTTTTGAGTGAGGGCAAGATTGATTTAGCGATTACTTTATCTCCGATTAATGTACTGGGCGTGGAGTTTGTTCCTTGCTTTAACGATGAACTCCGGGTTGTGGTTGCTCCTTCCCACTCATGGGCAAAAGCCGGCAGGGTAAACTGGGATATTGCGAATATGGAAAATTTTATTTTGTACAATAGGGATAGTTATACTTTCCGTATTTTATCAGATTATTTGGATAGATTGGGGGTTAGGCTTTCTTCGTTTATGGAAATTAGTAGTCCCGAAGCCAGTAAGGAATTAATCAAGGTTGGGATGGGAGTCGGGATTTTGGCAAACTGGGCAGTGGAGGAAGATGTACAGAATGGCGAGTTGGTAAGCTTGGCACTGGGAGGCAAGAAATTAGCTCGTACTTGGGGCATATCCGTGCGTAAGGGCAGGAAATTGAATAAAGCGGAGCGAATTTTCATGAAGATTGCTCAGGAGTCTGGATGTCATTGGATGGTTAATCAGAAATTATAGATTATAAAATTCTTATAAATCAAAAACTCGAAAATTGACTTCAATCTAGGTGGCCCTCAAATTAAGTAATGCGTCCAATCTTTGCATTAGTTGTGTGTGCCAGTCTCTTAACTGGTTGTTTTTCCGGTAGCACAGGACCCAGAGATTATACTTCTAGATTTCAACTTGATGTAACTGCGGATATTCTTGAAACTCTGGATGGAAACACATTTGTTGCCCATGTACAGGGAGTTCATCCGGTTTTAGGCCGGGCATTGAAAATTAGGGTTCGAGGTCTCTCAGCTGAGTCTATTACAGATAATGATTCTGAAAAATCGAGTCTGGCATTTCGTCAATGGCATAAATTTCGCCAATTATTGAAAGAGTCCAAGACCGTCGAGTTGGGGAATTTGGAACGCGGAGATACTGGATTTTGGGTCTGGGCGGATGTTTACCTTGATGGTAAAATCTTGGAAGATGTAAATGGTTGATACTTGCACGAGGCTAGTAAATTGGTCAAAACATGATAATGAATAGAAAGCTTTTACTCTTACCTATTATTTATTTGTTATCCAACTGGTGTAACCTTGTAGATGCAGAAACGCGAAACCGAGGTGGTGACTCCCGGAAATTCCAGTTATGCCCTGTGGTCAAGGTGTCTTCTTCAAAAAACCCGACTATGGATGCGGGGAGACTGAACATCAATCTACTGATGGATGGAAAACTTCCCAAAGATGGGTGGCGTTCAACATGGACTGCTTGGTTTAAAGTGGATCCCGTTGTAACCTTTGATTTAGGAGATTATAAAAAAATTGGAATTATCCGTATTTATTTCCAAGTTACTGACCGGCCAGATGAGCTCTCGGAGGTTAAAGTCGAAGTTAGCCGGGATGGAGAGCAATTTTTAGATTTTAATGAATATGTTGGATTTGTTACGGAAAAAGGAAAGGGTGCTTGGGCGGAAATTGATCTACGAGCTGTAAATGCAAGGTATTTTAGAATCTCCCCAAAGTTTCAAGGTTGGGGGCATTTGTGGGGAGAGGTAGAGTTTTGGGAGATTGCTAATTGAGCTTATCTCTATTCGACCTGCTCTAAAGGTTGATGTTCGTTCCAGTATTCCTCAAGGCTTTGGCTTGTACTCGGCCGTTCTCTGATCATTTTCCTGTTTTCTTCCCGAAGACGATAGACCTCCCATATCAGAAAGATATTGATGATAATAGAGGCAGAAAGCACAAGTGCTATTTTAACCTTAAGTTTAGTTTTCATGAAGCCGAGGTTGTGATTAATTTAGGATACAATTATTTAGATCACCATGCTTGATCGAATCGCAAGCGGAGTTACTCAATTATTTCCTTTGTGGGCGGTTATTGTTGGTATTCTCTCGCTGTATGAACCATCGTATTTCCTGTGGTATGGCAAGGATGCAATAGGAGTGGGGTTAGGTATCATTATGCTGGGCATGGGGATGACTTTAGAATTTACCGATTTTTGGAGGGTGTGGAAAGAACCGAAATTAATAGGAATGGGAGTTGTTTCCCAGTTTCTTATCATGCCCGCTTGGGGAGCTTTTTTGGCATGGTCGATGAGTTTGCCTAGCGAGATGGCGGTAGGATTAATTTTAGTGGCATCATGCCCGGGGGGAACTGCCTCAAATGTGGTAGTCTTTTTAGCAAAAGCGAATGTTGCCCTTTCCGTTAGTCTAACTATGGCATCAACACTCTTAGCGATATTTCTAACCCCATGGTTAACCAATCTATATGCTGGGCACTATTTACCCATTGACGGGTGGGCTTTACTTAAGAGCATCTTACTTATAGTTCTATTTCCAGTATTTTTAGGACTTTTATGGAAAAGAGTATTTGAAAAATCTGCACGACTCGTTTCGAGGGTATCGCCGCTCATATCTGTTTTGTTTATATTGTTAATTGTTGGCTATGTTTTGGCAGCTAAAAGAGATATTATTGTAAGCTATTGGAGTACTTTACTAACCGCGGTGGTTTTTTTACATTTTGGAGGTTTTTTCTTGGGATATATTGTTGGAGTTTTGTTCAAAAGAGATCAGTCAGAATGTCGAACATTTTCAATCGAAGTAGGAATGCAAAATTCTGGATTAGGAATGGCTTTAGCGAGCAGGCATTTTAGTCATTTACCGATGGTTCCGACTCCTTGTGCCCTAAGTGCGGTAGTCCATTGCTTGATAGGTAGCTTGTTAGCTTTTTGGTGGAATCATAAAAAATAAATTGACTTAAAGCAGAAAGTACAGTTTTTTAACGCACATACGCAAGGACGCGTGGGCACATGCCCGTCTTAAATTTGCATGGAGGCAATTACTTAATTACTTCATGTCTACTTTTATCGCTTCCTTAAAATTTTCATCACCCAATTCACCCAGTTTGAATTCGGGACTAACGCAATATGCGTCGCCTGTATCAAACGAAATTGTTTTACGCAGTCAGACATTGTTTGATGAAGTGGGTGGACAACGAATTTGGTCCAGTAATTCTTCGAGCGTAGAAATACAATCATCGATTTCGGTTACAACTCCAAAGGGGGATTTTCGCTAAAATAGCTTAGATTGATAAGAGAATCTTCCCTGATGCTTTCCCCTAACTCGCCAGTTTATGCCAACCTTTCCCATGCTACGGGAAAGGCAATGCTTGGATTGCAGCGTACGACAAGTAAAGCATTGGCAATGCAGGCAACTGAGGTTGCTATATCAAAGGGTAACTCCGGTGACGCCAGTTATTCTGCGAGGATGAGCAGTTTGAGCGATCGGAAAAGAATTGAAGTTTTAAATATGCAAAATTTTCTGACCTACGCAAAAATTCAAGATGCCGGATTAGAAAATGTTCTTCAAGTAATGGATCGAATGGCAAGTGTTGCAGGTTCTGCTTCCAATGATTTGATCAGTTCATCTGAACGGGAAATGTATAATGCAGAATTCGAAAGCTTGAAGGAAACCCTATACGATTTGCAAGGCACCAAATTTCAGGGGCATTATGTATTTCAGGAAAGTGTGGATTTTGACAGTGGTTTGAATGAAACTGAGCAAAACCCAACAGCACCCGATACCTACGAGCACAGGAATGTAGATTCTGATGATGACACGGCTTACAACGGAAGAACAGACTTGAGCCGATGGACTGCAACAAAGGATGTTCGTTATGACCGAGGTACAATTACCCTTAAAGTAAATTCGGGTACTGCTCCAGAGAGATATTATGTTAAGCAGGGCGAAGACAACATTCTTTTTGACAGTAGTTGGTGGAAGACTGCCGGTAGTGCTTATCAATACGATGACGATCAATTTGTCATTCAATTTTCCCCAGGAACTCCCACCACCTACAACTACAGTTGGATCGACCGGAATAGGAATCAAAATGGTTTGGATGGAAATGAAGACAATGCTCCGTATCATAGCGGTTCCACTAGTTCCATGTTTAACTACAATGGCGATCCGGTTTTGACAAATTCTTCACAGGCAGGCGAAACCGAACTAAGCATAATTGTCGAATCCAGATCTTTGTTTCAGGCGGAAGCCAGGTTTGATGCATTATTAAGCGATGATGTTTTGTCGGTGGATGTGGGTGGGCAAAAAATAAACCTGAGTCCCGCTTTATTCAGTACTCTTTATGATGTTTCCGTAGATTCGAATGAAAATGCATCAACTGCAGCTTCTCGAATACTGAACGAGTTCGACAATGTTTTAAATCAACGAGGAAACTTGGCTTCAATGGTGAATGATGTGAGTATGTCCGCAGATCGTCTTTCTTCCTATGTTATTGCCGAGCAATCCAATTTGGCCAAAAAAGAGCGAGACTATGCAGAGACTGCAATTGACTTGGTAAAAAAGAATTTAAGGTCCGATGTGACAAGTTCTCTTCTAGTACAAGCTCGTGGTATAAACCGGGATTTGATCAACAAGCTCCTTTAAATGGAATGATTGGAATTAATTCAGTAAACCTTGATCGACTTTCGGTGAACATGCACCGAAGTTCGAATGGTGTACAAAATTCTGCAGGTCGTCTCTTGAACTCTGGAAATGCAACTGAGAGCTTGCGGGGGCAGAGTGATGGTGGGGGATTATCCATGGTCTCAAGGTTGAGCGCAGAAAACCGAAGTAAAACAAAGTTGGCAAGTAGTATGCAAAATGCGGTCAGCTATATTCAGATGCAGGAAGCAGGATTGAAGAAAGCTCATCAAATTTATGAGAGAATGAGCGTTTTGGCCTCCCAGGCAATGGACCCGATGCTTAGTGATTCAGATCGGGCGAATTTAAATTCTGAATTTCAGACCCTTAAAAAAGAGACTCTTTCTATGCGTAGCGAGAAGTTTCAAGGTAGTTATTTATTTGATGATATGGCGGCAAAATATTTTCCAGAGATTGATTTTGGAAAAGGATTTA
>CBFHYW010000061.1:0-8072 GCA_965660135.1 Opitutales bacterium | reverse complement strand
CAAAGCGAGTCTCATCGAGATAATCCGCAATTTTACTATTAGCAAGTCCAGCTGATGGATCCCCGATAGGAAGAGGGCCGTACTTTGATTCTAGGAAACCAGCACCCGCAGGGTTGGCTCCAATTTGAACATTCGATGGAATCGTAGTGTTAATATTCCCAGAAAGCTTGGATACCCAACTTCCGAATGTCGGGTGTGCAATTGTACCGCGTTTAAGGTAGCTAGTGTGCATGAGGTAACTTGCTTGTTCATGCGCTCCTTGACTGGTAACCATTGTTTTAATAATGGCTGAGTTGTGCATGTGCCTGGCAGTTTCCGGTAAATTTTCAGAAAGAAATACGCCATCTGCTGAAGTAGCAATTGACTTAGTAGGTCCTTGAATATCTGGTGCATCTGGGTTTGTTCCAAATGTGTCGAGGTGGGACATCGCTCCACTCATGTTAAGATAAATTACATAACGAGCTGTGGCCGGACGGGAACCTGGTTCTAGTGCATTTACATTGTTGTGAATGTAAGAACCGGCCATTGGTAAAAGCCCAACTCCCAAGCATGCTTTCGCGGCACTAGTTATAAACTCTCTTCTGTTTAATTCGTCTAGTTTGGTAATGTCTGATTTCATATTTAATTTCCCTATTATTAATTATACTGTTAAATTTTATTGTACAAACATGAATTCATGGCTGTTCAGAAGAGTCCACACGATGTCTTTGTGAAAATCCTCAACATCCAATTTTTTGATCATGTCTTTAAAATCTGTTAATTCTCTAGTGTTTGGCTTTCTTTGAAGAATCGCGAGAAAAGCTAGGTTGATTTTCTCTTCCATGGAAGAACCCTTCGCTATTTCGTTCAAGGTCACTGATTTCTTGTTATTAACCAAGTATTTTTCAACATAGCCATTGATCATGGCAAGCACTTGGTTCACTGCAGCTTCCTTGTGCGAAACTTGTATTTGATCTCGGGGTGAACCGCCAAATTGTAGAATTAAGTGACCTCTTGGAGCAGGGTCTCCTACTTCAGCGGCTCGTAAAGATTTCGTATCACGAGTAGGTGTACCTTTTCTTTTATAGCCTTCAGATTCAGATGGCTTAGTGGAGTCCATACCCATATTTGCCATCATTGAATTACCGTTCATAGCAGGTTGAGCGGCAGCGAATTTATTTACGCAACCCTTACAACAAAAAGCTACTGTTTCACCTTTCGAATCTTTTGCAGTAATATCAGGATCCGCTCTTCGGTCAGGCTTGATTGGACACATTTCATTTAACGGTGCAGCCTTCATTGATGCCATTTCATTCTTTTTGGCGGAAGCTGGAAGTGAAGCCATAAATTTATTTTTACAACCGTTACAGCAGAAAGCGACAGTTTCGCCTTTTTCATTCATTGCTGTTATGTTCGGGTTAGCATCTTTGGTTGTTTTAATCGGGCATTTTTTATTTTTTGGCGCCATCGGTTTGGCAGCCATTTCCATATCCATGTTTCGATTGGCTTTATTCGAGTTATACCTTGCCATCACCTCTTCGAAAATATCTTCAGCATTCATTTGGGAAAATCGGACAAACCGATCAAAGCCATCTTCAGGCGTTCTGGAATTTATCCGGGTGTCGAGGTCCGGATAATTCAGACCGACCAAGGAGTCCCAAAGTTGCTCGCCTGACATCCGTTGCATTACAGGGCCCTGGTAAAAGTAGGGTGCTGCTCCTCTCTTTGGAAAGTCTGGGTTCGGTCCAGCAATTACCCATTTTACTTCAGGGGGCATAGTTTCATCCTTCGAATCTCTTGAAGTAATCTCTCTAGCAGGAGCTTCACGTTGAAAAGCCTGAGTGTTGTAAATGATGCGCAGGAATTCCTTCATGTCATAATCCAAAGCAACCATTAATTTTTCTAAATGTAACATCAACTTCGGGTGAGTGGGAAGAGTGTCATCATACATATTGTCAACAGGTTCAATAAGTCCGTATCCAAATGCAGTTTTCCATAGGCGGTTCGCAATGACAGTAGAAAAGCGAGGATTATCCGGAGATGCGAGCCAACTAGCGTATGATGCACGGGAACCTTTCTCCTTAAGGTTTTCATCCAATTCAACCACAAGTCCGAAGATGGTTTTGGCCTCAAGTTTTTCTCCAGGTTTTGCATTGTCGTACTGGTAATCATTAGGAAGACTGATTTGCCCTTTACCCAAATCATCCAAACCAGGCTTGAGTATATCATTAACATAATCAAAGGCATTACGAAGACGATTTCTATCCTCCTCATTTTCTTTCATTGCCGCTCTGGCCAACTTGTTTAATTCGTTAAGTTGATCATTCCTGCGATTTACACTTCCAACACCATGAGTGAACGCGGCCATTTCATAAAATTGTTTTTGGGTCCAACGATCAAAGGGATGGTCATGGCACTGTGCACATTCTAGACTAGTTCCGAGAAAGACCCGAACGGTGTTTGCCATGTTATCCAATCCCATGCCCTGATCTCGGTAAAAATAGCCGACTGCTCCGTTACCTCTTTCCCACATAGGACCGGTTGAAGACAGCATCTCCTTGACCCAAACATCATAGGGTTTGTTAGCTGCGATTGAATCCTTCAAATAACGGACAAAAGGGTAACCATCAGAGCCCTGGTTACCCACGCGAGTTTTTGCTCTAAGGATGTCTGCCCAATAGATGTACCAGTTTTTGTTGTATCCTTCGGAGGCAAGGAGTTTATCAATTAATTCGCCTCTGGCTTTTTTGTCTCTTTTTGCAAAGAACTCTTGAGTTTCTTCGAGAGTGGGTATGCGTCCGATAATTTTGAGATACGCACGGCGAAGAAAAGTTTCGTTGGATATTTCCTTGCCAGGACGTTGGCTGTAGGTTCGCAATTTGGCTTCGATGATACGATCAATGAATTGTGTGTTGATTGCTAAGTCTCTGTCAGAGAGAGGGCGGTTGAATGTAGGCAAGGCATCGTGGTTGGGAGGAAAGTTGTTTTTAACAAAAGCCTGATCGTCTTCAGTGAAAATATTTAAATTAATCCTGAAAAGCTGTTTGTCTGAGGCCCTCTTGAGCAGAACATCTCCGTCTTCAAAATACTTTACAACTGAACCTCTTATTTTTTGTCCGTTATTAGAGTGGAAATCCCTGTCTGCTCCAGACGCAAATTGAAAATGACTGAGTAATGTGATTAAAGAAATAAATACGGACAGTTTCATCATATTCATAATTTGTTTACTTAGGCGGGATGATGCAAGGAAAATAAGGTTGAAATAGAGAAAAATAAGTGTGTTTTTATTATTCAGTTTGAATTGTATGTTGGAACGCTTCTCACAGCAGAGAACCCCCAAGTAATTTGAGCAGAACATTTCAACGAGAATGTCATACCCAAACTAACTATAATCTGCCTAAAGATTGTTATTTTGGACAAAATTTATTTTCTGCACTGTGCATAAGCAAAATATAAGGCAACATGTCCAACTGGGATGGTGACAAGCAAGCCTACTCCCAGGCAAATGGCACCCAAAACTTGAAGAAGGCCGAGAGCGATAAAAAGGAGACACAAATTTATCCAATTTCCTTTTGCAGCAAGCCTTGATTTTTGCATTGCATCGATAAATGATAAATTGGGCCGGTCTGCGAGTACACAAGGAGAAAAAGTCCACCATATTGAAAAAATCAAGCCGGGTATGATAAAAAACACAAAACCTATAAAAACTATAAAACCAAGAATAATAGGACCCAAAATTTTATCAACCGCTTTTGTGAAGTCAAAAAGATCTCCTATTTCCATTTGTTTTCCTGTTTCTTGAAATCGTTTGGCACATCCGAAGAAGTTTACTCCTAAAAGAGGGGCAAGTAGAAGGCCGATTCCGGTCGAACTTAACGCACTTGTTATCACTAGCCATGCAATGGAACCGATCACATTTCCTTTAAAAAAAGTAAATGCTTGCCCAATCGAGGAGCCAATTGAGAAGGAACCGTTTCCTTCAGCGGAACCCTGAACTGGGTTGGCTTTTTGTTGAGCTTGAGGTCTTGTAGGGGAGATTGACTCTGTTTCACGGGGAATGCCAATTCCCATAGCGGAAAAAGTAGGAGAAGCGAGAGATTCCCAGTTGGCCATTCCATCTTTCCATCCAAGGGTTTGAAGGGTTATTTGCCCACTTGTAAGCATTTGGTTTACTTGATCAATTTCGTAGGGGCCAGCCTGTTGCTGGTTTATATTTAAAAATAAGCTCATTCTGCTTATTTATGCTTAGGGTCAGTTTTTGGTCAAGAATGCATTGCCCGCTTGGAATTGCCAGATTGTCGATCCTGTGCATATTAAGTGATGTTTTATGTTGAATTTCCTAAAAAAGAGACCAGTTGTCTTTGGCTTTTTCCTTTATTGCTTACTGAGTTTGTTTTTTTACTCCTGCGGTAGTGAAGAGTTAAGAGACAGCCCATCGCCACCACTGGCCAATCTGGGGGATTACCGTTTGGATGAGTATGTGGGGGCATCGACTTGTGCTGAATGCCATGCTGAAGCCCATGCTAAGTGGGAAGAATCTCATCATTATCACGCAATGGAATTGCCAAGTCCAGAAACTGTTCGTGCAGATTTTAACAACACAGAATTTGTGAATTTCGGCATCACCACAAAGTTTTTCATGGAGGATGAAAAGTACATGGTCGAAACGAATAATCAACAAGGGGAGATGGAGGTTTTTGAAATTGCATATACATTTGGCTGGGAACCACTTCAGCAATTTTTAGTTAAGTTTCCAGATGGTCGAATGCAGGTTTTGCCAACTTGTTGGGATGTAGAGAAAAAAGAATGGTACCATCTCTATCCTGACGAAAAAATTGCACATGATGATCCACTCTTCTGGACCCGCTCCATGCAAAACTGGGATCACATGTGCGCTGATTGTCATTCCACTAACCTACGCAAAGAATTTGATGATGCGAAACAAACCTTTTCCACAGCTTATTCGGAAATGAATGTGGCCTGTGAATCCTGCCACGGGCCGGGCCGAGATCATGTAGAATTTGCTCGGAAAGGAAGGGGTTGGAGTGGACTAGAGCATTTCGGGCTTGCAGATGTGAATAGTTCAAATATCGCTCAGATTGAATCCTGTGCTAAGTGTCATGCTCGCCGTGGGTTTGTTCATCCCGGTCATCATGCAGGGAGTAAATTTCTCGATCATTTTATTCCTGAGGTGACTCAGCCATGGTCTCCAGATATGAGTGTTCCAACCTACCATGTTGATGGTCAAATAGATGATGAGGTTTATGTTTATGGTTCCTACATTCAAAGTAAAATGTTTCATCAGGGAGTTAAATGCGTAGATTGCCATGATCCGCACACCGTGAAACTGCATACTTACACCAACCAGCTTTGTACTCGCTGCCATGTTCCCAACGAGAAAAATCCAACGGGTTTTGATACGCCTGCTCATCATTTTCATCAGGCAGGCACTAAAGGTGCCCAGTGTGTGGAGTGCCATATGCCCGAAAAGACCTACATGGGGATTGATGCCCGAAGGGATCACAGTATCCGTATCCCGCGTCCCGATCTGTCGGTAAAGCATGGATCTCCTAACGCCTGCAACCAATGTCATGCTGACAAAGATGCGCAATGGGCAGCTGATGCAGTTGAAGCACGTAAAGGTCCGAATCGGTCCAGGGAGGTTCGCCACCCGGAAGCCTTTCATGCATTTCGAACCGGTGCACCCGAAGCGGAAAAACTCCTCATGGCTGCATGCCAGGATCCTGAATCCCCAGCCTTTACCCGGGCCGGTGCCATGCTTGCCCTTCGTCGTTTTCTAAGTGAAGCATCCTTTGATGAAGCTCGCCGAAACCTTGATTCGAATCAGTCGGTAGTCCGTGCTGCAGCGGTTTCTAAACTTGAGGATTTGCCACCTTCTCGCAGTCACGCATCTCTTGTACGCATGCTGGGCGACCCTATTGTTTCAGTTCGTACCGAGGCTGCCCGTATTCTTTCTCGTAGTCCAACTACATTATTTAATGAAGTAGATCTGGGGTTATTTCGTCAGGTTTTTCGTGAATTGAAGAAGCGGTACGAGCACAATCTTGACCGCCCGGAATCTCACCTTTCTCTGGGAATTCTAGCCGAGAATCAGGGTGACCCCGTTCTTGCTGAAGAGCATTACCGATCTGCTATTAAGCGTGAGGATACTTATGTTCCTGCCCGGATGAACTTGGCGACCCTATTGAGTCGAAGAGGGCGGAGTAGAGAGGCAGAGAAGCTTCTTCGCGAGGCCATTCGATATCAACCGGCTTGGGGGCAAGCCCATTATTCGCTTGGTTTGTTGCTTGCTGAGGACCGTAGTCGTTTGCCTGAGGCTACTCGTGCTCTTGAAAAAGCTGCCGCATATTCTAATGGTAATCCGCGAATCTTTCACAACCTTGCAATTGCCTATTGGCAGCAGGAGAAAATCGACCCTGCAATCTCGACCTTTTTAAAAGCTATCGAATTGGAACCGCAGAACCCCGAGTTTTTGCAAAACCTACTTCAACTCCTCGCTCAGCGGAAACGGTGGAAGGATGCTTTGCCATACGCAAAACAATTAGTCACGCTGTTACCTGACAGTGCCGAGGCTAAAGCATTTCTTACTCAGATTGAGCGTTCTGCCAGTTCATCGTTCGAATAAAATAAATTTTATTTTTCGGGATTAATCTGAAAAGTAGCTATCGTCTCTGGTTTTTTGCCAATCCATCTGGTGGGGATCCTTGGCTTGAAATTGGATCGGGCTTTGTTCTACTGATTTCAGGTAATCATGCTTGAGAATTTTCTCTTGCATCTCTCGCCATTCCGCCTCTCCGATCAGAACAGAACTACCCTGAGCGGAGTAAATCAGCATAGGTTGATGCGTTTGATTCGTTTTCTCAATCAATGCGGGAAGATTACCCTGGGCAATCCAGGTTTTAATGGAATCCATAACTCAAGCTTATTCACCTTATAATAAAGATGAATGAAAGTAAAAATATATTTTGTATATTTTCTAAGTAACCCAGTAAAAAGTTTTTACTTAGTCAAAAGTTAACAGCAAAATTTAATGTAATTTATTTACGGACCTGCTTAATTATGTTTTCGGTCTCAGAGACCACAACATCTCCAATACTCGATGATCCACTACGCAGATCGACCAGTTCGAGAATGTATGTATAAGTCTTAAATATAACCTTGTTTTGATACTCCCTGTTTTCGTAAATCTTTTGCGTCAGGACATAGTCCGGCTGATTCGCTTGCGCTCTCCCTTGCTGAGCTTTGGCAAACCGGATAAATTCATTGAGGCTTGCATTTGAACTCGTTCCAGCAATGCGTGCCAAACCGGATTGGGTGATCACATTTTTAAGACCGTTGATACGCAGAGCTTCAGGGAATTCTACTGCCACCTGAGCGGTCATCGGTCCAATTGCAATGCGTGGGGGCTCTCCAGTAGCGGTTTTGGCTAGCGGCGACTGCATGAGTTTAACAAACATCTTACTTGAGAATTCGTCGAGATCGCGAACAGTAAGGTCACGGTATTCTGTGACTTGGGATGAGTCCACACGGATGGTCTTCCCACTTTGGCAGGACGAAAAAAGCATGACAATTGCAGACGGGAGGGCGAAAAGAAGGAAGGATTTTTTCATAAATTAAATTGGTGCAGTTTTTTGACGAGTTAGATTCCTTTAAAGAGGACTCGGAAGTCAGAGGCATTGCCCCGGGGATCAACATCTTTTATCGAGATGATTTGATTACCGTTCAAGCTCGAACGGTTCCAGGAAGAGGAGGAAGAGTCTAAAGTGCCACTTTCATCAAGCCAGTCAAATTTGTAGTTGAAGCGAATAGGATGGGTTGATGAGTTTTGAATTTCCACCTGAGCCATCAGCTTACCATCGACCAGTTTTTTGGACGAGCGTAGAACCTTGATTGGGCGAGTTTTTTTGTCGGCATTCACAATTTGATTGACCGAAGTGCCATCGGATCCGGCATTGTCGTAAGTTGCCACCGGGCTCTTGTTGTAGGTGGCACAACTCGAAGTTATCAAAGAAAGAAGGGTGAGGATGGAAATTTGTTTAATCACAGGTATTAATTTAATGGTTTTATGAGAG
>CBFHYW010000060.1:7767-8298 GCA_965660135.1 Opitutales bacterium | reverse complement strand
AGGAGAAGAGATGTCGCTACTTCAGCGTCATCTAGGCGTCCGCATGCATTAATCCTAGGTGCAATCTTAAATGCTACATCTTCACTATCCAAAATCGAATTAGATAAAATATTTGCTTGAGCTAAAAGAGCATGAAGACCAACGCTTGGCTTTTCCTTTAAATATTTAAGGCCGAAACTGGCTAAAATCCTATTTTCATCTCGGAGGGGAACTAGGTCTGCAATTGTTCCTAATCCAGCAAGGGAAAGAGAATCCTTAGGGTTGATTTCGAACGCTTTCTTGACTCCTTTTTGCCGTAAATGTTTTAAAATCGCATGGACAAGTTTGAAAGCCAGTCCAGCGGTACATAAAAATCTCCAAGGCTCTCCTTTATTCTCGTGTAAATGAGGGTTAATTTGAATGCTTTGGCTTTCGAACTTCTCTTTTGCCTGATGGTGGTCGACAATTATTAAATCAATTCCTCTTGCGTGTAAAGATTCTCCCTCTTCTTTTGAATTGGTTCCACAATCGAGAGCAATGACCAAATTAATT
>CBFHYW010000060.1:0-7757 GCA_965660135.1 Opitutales bacterium | reverse complement strand
GCCCCTGTTTAAAACTTCTTTGGTTAAACCATATCCTTCAGTTTTTCTTTTTGGAGTTATATGCATTGGGTTTAGTCCAAGCGCAATTAAGTTTTTTTTGACAATCACCGTTGAGGTAATGCCATCCACATCATAATCTCCGATTAAGAGAATTTTTTCTTTATTATCGATTGCTTTGACAATTCGGTCTACTGCCAATGACATACCAGGAATATCAAAGGGGTCTGATAAATAGGCTAGCTTCGGATTTAAAAATTTCTTGGCACTCTCAACCTCATTAATCCCGAGTGAAACTAAAAATTTTGATAGAATTTTGGAAATCGAAAGTGTTTGGCTAATTTCCTCTACAGGACCTTCTTCATGCTGATCTTCAACCCAAAGCATTCATCTATTCTTAATTTGATATAACTCAGGAGATATTTCTTATTTATCAGAGGAGGTTTGCCAATCATACTTTGGCAAAATTTCTCCTTCTTCGACATGCTTGCGATCACCTTTGTGCCAAAGGAAGAAAATTGGGCTGGCAATAAAAATAGAAGAGAAAGTCCCAGTCAAAATACCAATTACGAAAACAAATGCGAAATCATTAATTATACCAGCCCCAAAAATCCATAACGAAAGTGCTGCCAGTAGGGTCGTTATGCTGGTTAGGATCGAACGGGAAAGAACACGATTAATTGCGATCATAATAATCTTCTTCAAGTTTGTTACTGGGTTCATTTCCAGTTCCTCACGAATCCGGTCAAATACAACGATCGTATCATTGATCGAATATCCAACAATCATAAGAATTGATGCAAGCATGGGTGCGGTAAATTGGCCTGAACATAGAGCACCGTCAGATAAATTACCCAAGAGTACAAACAGTCCAATTGTCATTAATACATCGTGAATAGTTGCCACAACTGCTCCTACTGCATAACCCATTTCGAATCGAACTGCGACATAGAGAAGAATCCCGATCAGTGCAGCGATAACAGAAAGTATGGCGTCCTCTTTGATTTGGTTACTTACCGATGCTCCGATGTTGCTCATGCCTTCCTCTCTTAAGCCAGCATCAGGATTGGCTTTTATTAATTCTTCTAAAACACTTCTTGACTTGCCGTTTTCAGTTTGTAAAACCAGGCGTGAAGCTCCCTCTCCTGATCCTATTTCTGTGCGGTATACATGCTGGACCTCTCCAAGTTCAGCTGCACCTTCGAGTGATTCATCGATTTTTGTAGGGTCAATTTGTTGTTCGAAGGATGCGATTAACTCCTCACCACCGCGAAAATCGATTCCCAATATTTGGTCTTTGTTTGAGTAGACAGAAAAAATTCCTATCGCGACAACGATCCAAGAAAGGACAAATGCAGGTAAGCGATACTTATGAAAATTAATCTCTGCCTTGGGTGCACTTTTGTTGATTTTTTGCAGGCTTATTAAATTTTTAACTCCAAGTTGTAAAAGAACATTCAATAGTAACCTACTCACAAACAATGCACAAAAGACAGAGGTTACGATACCAATAGCTAGGGTGATCCCGAAGCCTTTAACTGGACCGGTACCAAGCCAAATCAAAATAGAGGCTGTAATTAAAGTAGTCAGATTTGCATCAATGATAGTTGAGAAAGCTTTGGCGTAGCCACCTTCAAGAGCATTATCGGAGCTCTTTCCACTTTTCAATTCTTCACGTATACGTTCAAAAATTAGTATGTTTGCATCAACTGCCATACCAATCGTCAACACAAGAGCAGCCATGCCCGGGAGGGTAAAAGTTGCTTGGAAAATTCCTGCGAGTACAGCAATGACGAGTAAAATGTTTGTACCAACGGATAAAACTGCGACTAAGCCACCACCCTTATACCATGAAATCATAAACGCTATAACAAGCACTGCTCCTAGCAAGCAGGCATTGATGCTACTTGACAGAGCACCAGCCGCTAGTGTGGGGGAAACTTCATATTTTTCCCCAATATTTAGTGATACCTTTAACGGATTATTTAAAATGTCTGATAACATTTTTGCTTCGCGAAAACTAAAGTTTCCGTTAATTACAGCACTGCCACCATCAATTCGTTGTTTGACTGTTGGTGCACTTTCAAGTTGGCCGTCAAGCACAATGGCGAGGCGACCTAACGCTCCACTGGTCGGGTCATTAGAATTAGCAATTTCTCCAGTTAAATCTGCAAAAACCTTACCTCCATCTGATGTGAAATCTAGTCCAACTTCCCAGCCTCCCATTTGATCTTGTCTCGGGGCGGCTTCTTCGATTATTTCACCATCAGCTGACCAGAGTCTTCGTACCCAGATGGGCCTTTCATTTGCGATTGCATCGCTTCTTAGCATTGCCACATAAGGAATGCCGTCATCATCAGTCCATTCTTCGCCTTCCTGGAGAGGAACTGGAGCATTAGCATTTACATTAACAATTCTAAATTCAAGCTTAGCTGGTTTTTGAAGTTCTTCAATCATACCAGGGTCTTGTTTTGTCGTGCGGTCAGGAATTTGTATTTCAATCGCTCGATCTCCTTTTTTTCGTACCAAGGTTTCAGCGACTCCAAAAGCATTTAATCGTTCGCTCATGATTTCAATTACTTTATCCATGGGCGTAGTGTCCGATGGAGAAGAACTAATCTCACTTTCATTTACATCGGCAATTTCCATGGTAAAGGCAATGCCCCCACGAAGATCTAAGCCCCGCTTTATAGCTGCTTGAGAATTTTTTAATAAGGTACGAAGGACAAGATCATTTCTTTTATCACGATCTTTCACATGATTAGATCGGATTCCTGGTTTTATCCAAAAAGGAAATAGTCTTGAACCCACTGTACCAAGAACTCCATCGGGAGGGGTGAAAAAAGATGAGTAGTCTAAACGATTACGTTTTCCATATGCTCGCAGAGCTCCGTAGTCAATTGATTGCTCTTCAGTCAATTGATTACGCAAGTTATCAATTACTTGGGCGAAATTTTCATGTCCGGCATGATTAGATGCATTAGCTTCAGAGCTTACTTGGCTCAGAGCGTACTCTCCTAACTCTTGGTCTTCAAAAGGAGTAACGAGAGAAAAGCTGATTAGAATAATGAGGAAGGTAAATAGAAGCTTCCATGTGGTCGTCTTGTTCATAACTGGACAGGGTTTATAAAGAGAGTCCGAATATTCGGAACGAAAAGTTAATCAATTTTTGCTGAAACTGCTTCTTTGGAAATTTCAACTTTCACATTTTCTGCGATTCGTATGACAAAACAATCATCTTTGACACCCGTGATAGTGCCAAACATCCCACCGACAGTTTTAATTTTAGCTCCTTTTTCTAAGGACTTAATCATTTTCTCGTGCTGTTTTTGCTTTTTTCTTTGAGGAGCGATGAGCAAAAAGTAAAAGGCAACGAAGATAAGAATCATCGGAAGGAAGCTCATTAAACCTCCTTCACCTGGTTGACCGTTTGGCTGAGCCATGGCGATTGTTTCGCCAAGATGTGGTAATTCTGTGGTAGACATAAATGTAAACAAAGGTTTTATAAAAACGAGAATAGGGCTATTTGGCAAGCCTTGATGCTTGTATTAATTGGCTTGTTTGCCAGGAGATTCGATCTCTTCTTTCAAAGCGGACATAATTTTGGGAGAAAGGCCAGAAATATTGATATCTCTTTGTGGAAAAGGAATTTCTATACCTGCCTCTTGTAAGCGATCCCAAATCGCGAGCAGTACCTCACTTCTAACATTACCAACTCCATTTGAAGGATCATCAATCCAGAATCTTAATTCCAGATCAACCGAGTTATCTCCAAACCCTGTAAGTAAACATTTAGGAGGAGGGTTTCGTAAAGTTCTATTTGTTGAGTTAGCTGCATCAAGACATAGTTCAATCGCTTTTCTTGGATTTGCATTGTAGGAAATTCCTATGGGCACTCGAACGCGGACATTACGATCGCTGAAGGACCAGTTAATTACTCGGTTGGTAATTAAATCTTCATTAGGAATTAAATGTTCTTTTCCATCTCTCGTGATAACGGATGCATAGCGAGCTCGTAATGAATTAATCCATCCGTAGGTACCGTCAATTTCAATAACATCCCCAGGTTTAATTGACCGATCGAGTAGTAGAATTAAGCCACTTACCAAGTTGGATACTACTTTTTGTAAGCCAAATCCGATCCCAACACCAATTGCTCCACCCAATATAGCGAAAGATGATAGATCTAAGCCAATTGTGGAAAGGGCAATAGCAAAGCTAACGAAAACGAGGATTACCCTCATTATTTTAGCAAGAAGTACTTGCAGCGAAGGTGGCAGATGAGGAAAGTTACGTATTTTTTTCTCAGCTGATGTGCCAAGTAAAGAACTCCCCCAAAGCAGAATCAGTAAAATTACTCCACCATTTAAGATATCGAGAATCGATATTCGACGATCTCCTACATTGAAAGCAAGCAAGCTTAATAATTCAACCGTTGTGTCAAGAAGACCAAAACTATGCAATGCCGCTAAACCAAATGCAAGAACTGCGATTAGGCGAAGCCATGCTCTGCTTTTGATAAACCCTGAAATCATTCTGTAAACAGCCCATGCACCAGCCACGCTAGTAAATGGCCTAATTAATTCCTTGGATGAAAGTGAGAACCGTTCCACTAAAGCAACTGCTATTAGGCAAGCAGTCAGAAGGTATAACGGAGCTACCATTCTAGTGATATTCCCCCAAATTAGCTTTTTGAAATCACTTGAGTTTTCCTGTTTGGAAAGAGTAATGAAAAGAGGTTTTGTAATTTTGGTTAATACAAAAACGAGTGCAATTAACCCAAGAAGTAAGCCAAATTGTAAGCGAATCGATGGATCCAACCATAAGTCTTTCCATTTATTCCAATCTAAATCTGCGATAATAGGGGTCATTTTCCTTTATTTAGACAAGAAGGTTAGTGTTACGAGAGCAAGAAAGAATATTTGAAACTGAAATATTGCCCCAGAATTTAGGAGATTAATATTAAGCCGACTTGAACGCAGCCAATGAAGAAACCAAGCAACGCTCCAATGATTTCAATAAACCGAAATTCTTTGCTCATGATCGCAACTAGAATTTCCTCGAGTTTGTTTGACGAAAATGCTTCGACTTTTACCCGTACTAATTCTTTTACATCTAAGCTCTCCTCCAACTTTCTCCCTAAGTCTTTAGCAGATTCGCCTAGGAAATCCTGAAGTTCAGATTTAAATAAGTTGGTCACCTTTTCGACCATCTCATCAGTTAAAAACATAGCAAGCATTGGAAAACTTTTTACCAGTTTTTCTCTGATAGTTTTTTCAATTCTTTTGCCCACAAGTTCCATTGATTCTGAGCTTGTTGCTAGTTCTTTTAATTTTTGAGCAACATCTTTAACCGAAAAAAGTTCTTCTGCCACAAGTGTTCCGAGCTTTTCTGCTAATTGTTTTTGTCTCTTAGGAAAAACACCTTGGATCGAAATCCCAAAAATTTTAATTGGTAATTTGGGGTGAAATAGCATTTTAACTGCTAAATAGTTGGTCAACCATCCAATGAGCGCTGCAATTAAAGGAAGTAACAAAAGTAATGGAGGCATTTTAAGTGTTCAATAGTTTGGTTTGAAAATTATATTCGTACGCACATTCGAAGTTCTTTAAATTGATGGTTGCGTAGCGATGGGGTTTACTATGGTAAGAAGAAGTGAGCAAGTTTGTTTTACCAATCATTTTACTAATTTATAACTTACTATGCTTTGGGTGCACTCGTGTTGTCACTTTACCTGTTAAAACTGTGGTTGATTGGACAGAAGAAGATAGGCTTTCTACCCAGTCCGTTCATGATTTAAGTAAATCTTCTTCAGATTGAATTTAGTTATTTAGGATTCAACTTATTTTCAGTTAGGCACAAAAAAACCGCCGAAGCGGTTTTTATCAAAAGTAAAAAAATTAGTTCCTAATTTTCGGTTTTTATTAAATTGAGGGAAGCAGAGTTTATGCAATATCTTAGTCCAGTTGGGGGAGGTCCATCTGGAAAACGGTGCCCTAAGTGAGAACCACATTCAGAGCAAACCGTTTCTTCTCGAATCATGCCATGAGACCGGTCCTCAATGATTTTTATTGCACTTGAAGTAAGGGGTTGAAAAAAGCTGGGCCAACCTGAGCCAGAATCAAACTTAGTTCCGGAGGAAAAGAGAGGTTCATTACACACTGCACATTCGTATATTCCAACTTCTTTACAATCCCAATATTTACCTGAAAAAGCTCTCTCTGTCCCGCCCCCACAACAAATTATTTTTTGCTCCGATTCTAGGTGATCCGTGTTAAACTTTTCTGAAACTTTACTATCAGTAGGATTCATCGAATAATTCTACCGCCTTCTTCTAGAACCAAAAGAAACTTGCTTTCCAAAGCTTCGGTTTCTTTTCTTTGAAACTACCGCTCCTTTAGGTACTAAAGTTTCTGGAGCATCTCGGTAGGCAAAATCATCTACAAACTTTCTTGGCAATGGATTACCCAATAGCTTTTCAATTGATTCTACCATTGGTAATTCTTCAGGTTTGCAGAGTGTGAATGCTTCGCCCTCTGTTTTTGCTCGTCCAGTTCTTCCAATTCGATGAACATAATCCTCAGAATGTTGTGGGACATCGTAATTGATAACATGAGTCACATTGGAAATATCTAAGCCTCTCGATGCAACATCGGTCGCTGATAAAATTTTGACCTTTCCGTCTTTAAAGTCCTGTAAGGCTGACATGCGATCACGTTGTTTAAGATCTGCATGTAAAACACGCACATCTTGGCCGTGCTCTGTTAGCCAATGGCTTATTTTATCTGTCCCTCTTCGTGTTTGAAAAAAGATAATTAAACTCTCAAATTTAATCTTACGCAAAAGTGCAATTAAGAGATCAAATTTTTGGATTGCAGGGACTGGGTAAAGTGCATGAGTGACCGTTTCTGCAGCAGAAATTTTAATATCAATTTTCGCTTCTGCTGGATTGTCCAAGGCCCATTTAGATAAACGAACAACTGCATCAGGAATAGTTGCAGAAAAAAGCAGGGTTTGCCTGGACCGAGGTGTTTTGTTTATAATTTTTGTGACATCTTCAACGAACCCCATGTCGAGCATACGGTCAACCTCGTCGAGGATCAAAATTTCAATTTTTCCTAAGCTTAAGTTACCCTGTTGGATGTGGTCAAGTAAGCGACCGGGAGTGGCAACTACAATATCAGGATTATTTCTCAATTCTTCTAATTGCTTACCATATTTTACTCCGCCGTATAGCAATGCCATATTTAAGCCCATATGCTTTCCATACTTTCGAAAGTTTTCCTCAATTTGAATGGCCAGTTCACGAGTGGGTGCAAGTGCCAGTGCTCGGCATGCTCCAGGTTTTTTTAATCGATGAAGGGCAGGGAGGGCAAACGCAGCAGTTTTCCCTGTTCCAGTTTGTGCGGAACCAACCATATCACGCCCTTCTAAAATCGGGGGAATTGCTTTTACTTGTATTGGCGTTGCTTCTTCGTAACCAAGATCTTCAATAGCTTGAAGGAGTTCAGGGCATAGGCCCAATTCTTTAAAATTCATCGTAACATAGTAGGAAAAGGGAATTCTTCTCCTTGCGTAAAAGTATAGCTAAAGCCTAAATTCATCAAATGAGCGAGGACAAACAACAAAAAACCTACTGGGGAAGAATTGCACCTACTCCTTCGGGTTATTTGCATGAAGGACACGCTAGTACATTCAAGACCGCATGGAGGAGAGCCCGTGAACGGGATGGTTGCGTTATTTACAGGAACGATGATTTG
>CBFHYW010000059.1:0-8313 GCA_965660135.1 Opitutales bacterium | reverse complement strand
ATGCTCATGCAAATGAGAACTTATAATGACCCAGTAAAGGATTACGGTAGTGCACAGAA
The DNA here is from genome assembly GCA_965660135.1 of Opitutales bacterium. Classification (GTDB taxonomy): domain Bacteria; phylum Verrucomicrobiota; class Verrucomicrobiia; order Opitutales; family Seribacteraceae; genus Seribacter. Next base: position 8,254 of record CBFHYW010000059.1, on the reverse strand, counting down.
AGTTTTTGATGTTGATGTGCAGATAGCAGGGTTTTCTGTTCCATTTGTACTTCCTAATGACTTTATCCTTACTTTAGGACACTCTTATGTTCGCCCGATCGCATTCCGAACAAAAAATACTATTAATTATTCCAATACTCCAAGTCTTTCATTTAATAAAAACTTCCCTTTATCATGGGGTGATGTTTTATCCTTCACTGCAGGGGTGAGTTATTCGTTTACCGAGGGTGACACTCTGGAGGAACAACTCAATGACCCTGAATACTACAATTTCATTAAGGCTGTGATGGAGCAAAGCGGTTCTACTCCAAGTTCGGCTTATCCTTCGAATTTACAGGACGCTCTGACTCATACACTGAGCTTCGCTTATATCAAGCAACTTGGACAAAAGCTAACCGTATCTCCTTCTGTTGTTTACTCTAACACATCATACACTGCAGGCTCTTTTCTCGGCCGATCAGATAAAACATATAACGCCGGGGTGAATTTCAGTTATCCGGTCGTGAATTGGTTCAATGTATCTGCTGCCGCAAATTACATGAAGAAAGAGAGTTCAGAACCAGGTTCAGATTATAAAGATTTTCTTGGTGGAGTTACATTTGGGGTAAATTACTCCTTTTGATGTGCAAAGAACTCTTTTAGTAATCACAATTTTTTGTTTTACTTACTTAGGGTTTGGAACATCTGAGATTCCTCAGGTTGATTTGCTACACCAAAAGGCTAGGTCTTTAGCACAGCAAGGTGATTACATTCAGTCTCTTAAGTATTTGAATCGAGCTTTAGGTTATTTAACTCAGTCTCCACAGTCACACCCCAAACGACTTGCAATTGAGAGTGAAATTCGAATGGTAAAAGGAAAATCTTTAGTTGCACGATATAAGGAAAGAAGGAAAATTAACGATCCCAATAATCCCTCAAGCCAGTTATCTGCAGGTAGAGAATCCACAGATCTAAAAATAGAGGAGTATTTTGGCAAGGTTTTAGCTCGTGAAATTTGGAGCCCTATACAAGTTGATGATTCTAAAGAATATTTAGGCTTTGGACGCAGAATAACAGTTTTACCTAAAAGCGGAATTGAACTTTCAGTTGCGAATACAGCGTTAAAAATTCGTGCTGTTGAAGCAGCTAGCTTTTCAATAAAGAAACCTTATGAGTTCGATGTTCATACTGGTTCCTATTGTATAAACAGTATCGGTAAGAGTGATTCGGTCAATTTGATCTCTCCACTTTCAAATGTTGAATTGTTGAGCAGTACGCCATTTGCTTTTATGTGCGGAGTGACCACGAATGGCGGGCTTAAAATTATTTGTTTATTGGGTAAAATTAAACTCAGAAAAAATGGTGAGTCCCAAGATTTGGTACCCGGGCAACTCATTTTTTCCTTACCTGATGGATTTAGTCGCAAAATGGATGTCGAATTAAGTACTTTAATGGTAACATCGAATTTACTAACTAGTTTTAAAAAACCTCCTGCTTTCTTTAAAAAACTTCGTCAACAATCAATGCTTCAGGCACTAAGAACGAGAAATCGATTTCGAACTGTTGTCGGCGATGTGAAGGGAAGAGAAAATTTTGAACTAAAAGTCTTACAGGAAAAGTAATCTTATACCTCTTGATCATTTTGCATCAATTATCCCAACGCGGAGAGAATATACAATGCAGATCATCAAATGATGAAACCCGAATCCTTTTTGGATCATTTCCTTTTTCTGCATTATTAATATTCACAATATCTCCACGTTCAAATTTTGTTAAAATTTTTGTCTGATCAGGGGTGAGATGCCTTCTTTGAAACTCGTACATATATTCTTCCCCATCTGTTGCAATTCCGATGAACGAGACTGTGCCTTTTTTCTTTCGAATCGGAGAAACCAAGCGACAGCATGAGTAATCTTTGGAGAACTCTTTTGGTTCCTGTTTCCCGAGAATTGAAAATCCAAACTTTACCTGATTCGTTTCTAATTTTAAGGGACCGCAAATTTTTTCAACTCTTGGGCTAGATGAAATTTTTCTTACTTCGTGACTGTAGTAATGACTTTTTTGATTAGAAAGAAAGGGGCAACTGGAATTATTAAAATACGGGGCATGAATATGAATATCCTTTTCTTTTGAAGAAATGGTGGTCATCGCAAATTGTAACGCATTGCAGATTTCCATTTGGGCTGGTTCAACAAAAAGTGCAAATCCACTTGTGGAAAGGAGAGATTTTATTTGTAGAATCCAATTTAATCGCTCACCTTCTTCAAAGCCTTCTAAAATTTCATTCATTGAATATCCCAAAAGAATGAGATCAAACCTTTGTTTTTTTAACGGAAGAATATTATTTTTTAAATCTAACCTTTTAGTCTCAACCTTTGACTCCTTCCATAAATCAAAGCATTTACGGTGTAGATTTTTAAGCATCGCAAGACTCTTTCCTGAGTAATCCCAAGCCTCTAAGTTAATTCGATTATCAATACCTAATTCTCGCAGCAGGTATAATACGCTTAATCCACTTGCGCCCGAACCTGAACCGATGTCTAGGATTCGAATGGGGCCCTTTTGTGGCTTTGTCCATCCCCTGAAAGAATATGCTTCTGCAAGTGCGAAGGACATTGCTTTCCAGGTTCGGGGAAAAAAGAAGTTACCGTATGCAAAAACGGACAAGTCTCTTGATCCATAAGATTGTGGTTCAAATGTTCTACTTTTATTAAAGCGGTCACTTTGTAGGACAATTTCTTTGCGTATCAGATTGATGATTTTTTCTTCACTTAGCTCAGGCCATTTTTGTATGGTCTGCTTCCACCACCAATCTTCAATTTCATCCGGAAAAGATGGAATTTTAAATGTTGGTTTCATAATTTCACTTGGTGATTGTTCGCCAAGCAATTAATTCCCTCCAGATCAGAGGAAAATGAGAAAAATAAATCAGGTAGATATGAATTATAGTTTTCCGCCGTAAACTGCTTGGTCACCTAATTGTTCTTCGATACGAAGGAGTTGGTTGTATTTACAAATACGATCAGTACGGGAGAGTGAACCAGTCTTAATTTGACCTGCATTGGTGGCTACCGAGATATCCGCAATAGTTACATCTTCTGTCTCACCTGAGCGGTGAGAAATTACTGAGGTGTAACTTGCTTCCTTGGCCATTTCCACTGCATCAAATGTTTCGGTAAGAGTACCAATTTGATTTACTTTAACCAAAATCGAATTGGCCACGCCCTGATCAATTCCTTTTTTAAGAAAATCAACATTAGTAACAAATAAATCATCACCCACGAGTTGAACTTTATCACCTATCGCATCCGTTAACTTTTTCCAACCAGTCCAGTCATTTTCATCGCATCCATCTTCAATTGAACGAATGGGGAATTTATTAACGAGATCTTGGTAGTAAGAAACCATTTCATCAGAATCTCTTTCTGATCCATCGCTCTTTCCAAATACATATTTTCCTTTTTCCCGATCGTAAAATTCTGAAGATGCAACATCGAGTGCAAATTGAATTTCATCACCTAACTTATACCCCGCTTTTTCAACTGCAACTGCAAGAGATTCAAGAGCCGCTGCATTGCTTGCCAAGTTTGGTGCAAACCCGCCTTCGTCTCCAACTGCAGTGGATAGTCCTTGGTCCTTGAGGACCTGTTTGAGAGAATGAAAAATTTCGCAACCCATTCGCAATGCCTCACGAAATGTAGGGGCACCCACAGGCATGATCATGAATTCCTGAACATCAATAGGTGCATCCGAATGTGAACCTCCGTTGAGTACATTCATCATCGGTACGGGCAGAACTTTTGAATTGGGTCCACCCAAATATTTATAAAGTGGAAGCCCGCATGCTGCCGCTGCTGCCTGTGCAGTTGCCATAGATGCACCTAAAATTGCATTTGCACCAAGAACTGATTTGTTTGGCGTTCCATCAAGCGTAAGCATGGCATTGTCGACCGCAGTTTGATCAGTTGCGTCCAATCCGACAATAGCTTCAGCAATTTTATCATTCACATTGTCGACCGCTTTAGAAACACCTTTTCCAAGATAGCGATTCTTGTCACCATCCCTCATTTCAATAGCCTCGTGTTCTCCAGTACTTGCACCGGAAGGAACTGCTGCGCGCCCAAAGGCACCATCGCTAAGTTCAACTTCTACTTCTACCGTTGGGTTGCCACGCGAATCAATAATTTCACGCCCGTGTACTTCAATAATGTGAGTCATAATTTATGAGGATTTATTTAAAAGATAAAAAGTAAAATAATGACCTATGACGAGCAGATGTCAAAATCCTTTGCGTAAAAGAACCTATTAAAATGGTTAGTTCCTCGCTTTTCTATTAATTTTTTTATATGAAATAAGATTTGTAAATATGGCCAAACCACGTAATGCGATCTCGCCAACTCGGGAAGAAGATTATCCTGAATGGTACCAACAAGTAGTCAAAGCAGCTGATTTAGCTGAAAATACTCCCGTGCGCGGTTGTATGGTAATTAAGCCATGGGGCTATGGAATATGGGAGAATATCAGAGATGCTTTAGATAAAATGTTCAAAGCGACTGGACACAAAAATGCATATTTTCCTCTATTCATACCAAAGAGTTTTTTGCAGAGAGAGGCTGAACATATCGATGGATTCGCGAAGGAATGTGCAGTGGTCACTCATTCCCGGCTTGAAGCTGATGAAGATGGGATACTACAACCGGCCGGTGAATTGGAGGAACCATTGATTGTTCGCCCAACTTCAGAAACGATCATTGGCGAGCTCTTTGCTCGTTGGGTACAATCATATCGTGATCTGCCATTATTGATTAATCAGTGGGCTAATGTTGTACGTTGGGAAATGCGTCCCCGTTTATTTCTTAGAACTGCCGAATTCCTATGGCAAGAGGGACACACGGTTCACGCCACAGCAAAGGAAGCGGTTGAAGAGACAAATTTGATGATCAACACTTATGCCACTTTTGCTGAGGAGTGGTTGGCTATGCCTGTTTTGCGTGGAGAGAAAACAGAAGCTGAGAGATTCCCAGGGGCAGATTCCACCCTTTGTATTGAAGCTATGATGCAGGACCGCAAGGCTTTACAGGCTGGAACTTCTCATTTCCTTGGGCAGAATTTTTCCAAAGCATGTGGGATTAAGTTTCAGGGAGTCGAGGGAAAAGAAGAATTTGGTTGGACGACATCATGGGGCGTGTCCACAAGGTTGATTGGAGGGATGATAATGACGCATTCAGACGATGACGGTCTAATCGTTCCTCCGAAAATTGCACCCACTCAGATTGTAATTTTACCCGTCACTCCAAAAGAAGAAACCCGAAGTGAAGTTTTAGAAGCATGCGAATCCCTGGAATCTAGACTGAATGATATCCAATTTGCGGGGTCTGAGATACGGGTAGAACGGGACGACCGTGATTTACGGGGTGGTGAAAAATATTGGCAATGGGTAAAAAAGGGTGTCCCATTGACCGTGGAAATGGGCCCACGTGATTTGGAAAGTAAAACAGTTTTTGTGGGTAGGCGGGGAGATGGTTCGAAAAGAGAAGCTATGGGTGTGGAGGACTTTATTACTCAAGTCCCTCAAATCCTTGAGAATCTTCAAGATTCTCTTTTCCAGCGGGCCTTGGATTTTCGAGAGCAGCATTCGAGGGTGATTGATAACAAAGATGAATTTTATGAATTCTTTACTCCCTCCCAAAAGAATAAAGCTGAGATTCATGGTGGCTTTGCTTATGTTCATTGGGATCGCGATCCAAAGTGGGAGGAACAAATAAAAAACGATCTAAAGGTCACGATTCGATGCATACCTGAAAACTCGGATGAATCGGGAACCTGCATATTTAGTGGTAAGCCCAGTCCTGGTCGTGTGGTAATGGCCAAGTCTTATTGAGTAAGTAAGGCAGATGCAAATCATTCATTCAGTTGATGAAATGCAGGTTCTCAGTCAGCAACTGAAGGAGGAGTCTAAAAGTATTGGCTTGGTTCCCACGATGGGGTACCTGCACGAGGGGCATTTATCTCTAGTCGATTTGGTGAAAGACAAGGTTGATTGTACAATCGTTTCGATTTTTGTGAACCCCACTCAGTTCAGTAAAGGCGAAGATTTGGATAAGTATCCACGTAACTTGGAGCATGATATAGAACTTTGCCGCGAGCGTGGAGCAAGTTTTGTTTTTGTACCTGAGGTTACCGGTATGTACTTGGATAATTTTTCAACTTCGATCGAAGAACAGAGAATATCCACTGTATTATGTGGGGCATCCAGACCTACTCATTTTCGGGGAGTAACTCTAGTTTGTGCAAAACTATTCAATATATGCCAGCCTAGCATCGTAGTACTCGGTCAAAAGGATGCCCAACAGGTTGTCGTCCTTAAGCGAATGATTAAAGATTTAAATTTTCCGATTGAGGTTTTAGTCGGGGAGATTTTTCGAGAACAAGACGGATTGGCGATGAGTTCAAGAAACTCGTACCTTACCTGTGAGCAAAGAAAAGATGCATTATTGCTAAGCCAATCATTACAGGTCGGTCAAGATTTAGTGAATAATGGTTTCTCAGATTCTTCTAAAATAAAAGAAGCTGTTCTTTCTATCTTGGAGAATGGAGAGTGCGTACAACCTGATTATGTTGAAATTGTTAATCGGCACACGATGGAGGACGAAAAAGAGATTGTACGAGAGCAGTCCATTCTAGTTGTCGCAGCTTGGGTGGATAAGGTTCGCCTGATAGATAATCAAATTCTACGATAGATTCAAATTTTCAATGAAACCGGAAAAAGAATATGACCTAGTAATTGTTGGTAGCGGAATAGCGGGGTTAAGTTTTGCCCTAAATGTTGCTAAAGCGGGATACCGCGTGGCAATTTTTACCAAAAAGGATAAGGCAGAATCGAACACAAATTATGCCCAGGGTGGAATTGCAGCGGTAACTTCTGCGGGAGATGACCTAGATAAGCATGTTGAAGATACGATTGAGGCAGGAGATGGATTATGCGATCCGCAAGTAGTGAGAGAAATTTTGAAGGAGGGACCTGACAGAATCCAGGATTTGGTTGATTTAGGAGTCTCCTTTTCCAGTTTAGACGATGGGCGCATTTCCCTAGGAAAAGAGGGCGGGCATAGCAAGAGAAGGGTACTTCATGTAAAGGATGTAACCGGTAAAGCGATTGAAGATGCTTTGCTTGCTGCGATTGCGAAGGAAGGAGTGCATTTATTTGAACACTACTTTGCAATTGATTTAATAACTGCAAAAAAAGTCCGAAAACTTGGAATTCAAGTGGATGGAGAGAACGATCGAGTGCTGGGTCTTTACTTTTATGATGGTATCGAAAAGCAGGTTAAAACTATTGCATCTCCTGTTGTTCTGCTTGCTACGGGTGGGGCAGGGCAAACCTATTTATATACCACAAACCCCTCGATTGCCACTGGAGATGGTGTGGCCATGGCATCTCGAGCCGGATTATCCATGATGAACTTGGAGTTTATTCAATTTCATCCGACAACATTTCATTCATTGAATGGTGATCGTTTTCTAATTACCGAAGCAGTCCGTGGAGAAGGAGCAAAATTAATTGATGCAAAGGGACAGGCATTTTTAAGCAAATATCATCCCATGGCAGATTTGGCACCGCGTGATGTGGTGGCCCGTGCGATCGACCGTGAGATGAAGCGTTCGGGCGCACCCTTTGTTCGATTAGATACACCATCTATGGATGGTGATTTTTCTAATCGGTTTCCAAATGTTTACAAAAATTGCTTAGACCGTGGAGTTAATCCAACCAAGAGTGCAATTCCTGTTGTTCCAGCGGCACACTATTCTTGCGGAGGCATACCCACAGGACTTGATTGCTCGACAGCATTAAAGGGGCTTTATGCATGTGGAGAAGTGGCGTGCACCGGTTTACATGGTGCGAACAGGTTGGCAAGTAATTCCCTGCTTGAAGCGGTTGTGCTTGCTCATCGGGGATCCGACTCAGTGTGCAAATTTTTAGCTAAAAACAATCCGAGTAAAGTTATTCTACCGGAGTGGGTAGATGGGGACGTGCCAGCCTCGGACGAGCGTGTGGTTCTATCTCATAATTTAGATGAGCTGAAACGAACAATGTGGGATTATGTTGGCATTGTACGCTCCACGAAACGATTAGAGCGTGCACAATCAAGGATTAGAAATTTAGGTAGGGAGATCAATGAATATTATTGGAATGCGAAGGTTGATCTATCGCTTTTGGAGGTTCGGAATTTGATCTGTGTGGCAGAATTAATTGTCCGTTCGGCACTGCTTAGGC
>CBFHYW010000058.1:0-8407 GCA_965660135.1 Opitutales bacterium | reverse complement strand
AACCGTCTTATATAACGTTGGTGGGCAAATCCCGTAGCCAAAATTCCCTGTAGACGAAAGATCCTGCGCCGCTGTTACAACTGAAGGAGGGGATCGGAAATCCATGTCCGCAACCCACAAGGGAATAATATCCTTAGACTCATACTTAGCCCACTTAAGGCTGTTTGTCCCGACACGAACCGGAACATCATCAAATAATTTATCTATCTTATTCAATCAGAAGTACCAACCTTCAAGCTTTTATATCCAAGAATACAGATATTTAAAACCAATGAAATTAACTTCTTGGTCCAAGGCATGATTATACTCCAAGGAAACTCCATGGATTTCATTAACCCACCATGTAAGTCCTACATTAACAATAAAATCATTTTTATTCAGATCAGACCAAAGACCAACAAAATTTCCTCCCAATGACATGGAGAAATCCTCGGTGAATAGAATTTCAGTACCCGCGAGTAATTTCCAAGTAAAACCATCTTCAGCCAATCTTATCTTAGCACCGTCATCCAAATAAGAAACACCAATGCCTGCAAATGGACGAAACATACCATTTTGGAAAACATATTCATCATAATGGTAAATGTAATCCAGTGCGATATCCCAGGATGTATTGTCTCCTCCATTACTATCCACATTTCCGTAATTAAACTGAAGAAGAAAGTCAGTAGAGTCGGAGGCTGGGTTGTTGGCAGAAAAATTCAAGAAGTCACCTTCGAGTTCTAGAGCTTTTTTCCCGCTGGCATTGGTATATCCAAATCCAAGATAATAATCTCCAAGTCTGGACTTTGAATAAGCAAGTGATGAGAACAGGGACAGTGATAAAATAATAATGGGCAAATAAAATTTCATATATAATATCAAAAAGAGAAACGCATCCTAGTCAACTAGTATCAATAATTTATAATTATAGTAATGGCTTGAATATAATTCCCGCTGCCTTGAAGATACGGGCTGATATTTGCTTTTTTGCAAACAGGGGTAAACCAGGGAAATTACCCACATCTTTCCAATGTTCAAAAAAGTTTGGATGTCCAGGCGGTACAGGTTTTTTATTATCTTTAAGTTCAAAAGATGCATGGGAGCGAATAGGCCATGGATCGATTAATGGCAATGCTTCAGAGATACGATAAAGGAACATATTAATAGTACTTAATACAGGTTTGCTTTTCTTGATCTCAATCAAGTAACTATTCTGCGGAGATACATCTCGTTCAATACTTTCCTTCAGAGCAGATGCAAAGACATCATCATGGATAATTACTCCAAGCTCTGTGTTGTAAATCTCCGACCTAGGATCAAGATTATATGAGCCCACAAAAGAGGTTTGTTGATCAATTACGAATGATTTTGCATGAAGAGATAAATAGGGTGCTGTTTTTAAGAATGGGTTCATTCTTTCCTTTCTCTTGTTAAGAAATCCCTTTTTTTCTCCGGATAAAGAAGGTAACGATTTATTAATTTTAAATTTGTTCACTCCACGAAAAGTTAATTCTCTTTTAAAAGGGGCTCGGTTAAGAAGTTGTTCATAGTTCATCATTTCCGATATATCTTCGGGGATCGGTTTGAACTCCCAAATTTCAAGATTCAGATCTTCCAGGTATATTCGTTTTTCTTTGTAGTTTGCCGCATAAGTCATCCAGTTATCTGTTGCGGCAAGACTGTTGGTCGAAATTCTTATCTCCAGGTCTTCACTGTCATTTTTTAAGTTTCGAAACACATTCTGAGTTTCATCGCTCAGGACCATGTAGGGGGACTGAATGAGTATTTCGTCATTCGCCGACTTCATTAAAGATAATAATTTTTGATTAACAGTAGAATAAGAACTTGGAGCATGCTCAACTTTGTCCGGGGAGTCACATATCCATTCTACTCGATCAACCTTAATCATTGGCTCAATAAATTTTCTTCGAATATTGATGACATCATTTGCATCTGTGCTAATTTTTTGAAAGATGCTGTATTCGAAAAACCTATTTTGATCTAGGGATTTTGAATAGGATTTATTTATTAAAATTTCATTTACATCCTTTAGTTCATAGGTGGGGATGGATTGCTTCGAATTCCAATAAGAATGTAAGCATTTAGATAATTCATCAGAGTTGGGCAGGACAAGAAGAACATCACGATCTTTGTAATTTAATCCAATTACTTGATCGAAATAATGATTATTTATATTTCTGCCTCCAGTGATCGCGTATTTATCATCAACAACCATGAGCTTATTGTGAAGGCGTGCGTTATGATCATGAAAATCTATCGTAAGGTCAGAAATTTTTTCCAGGAAGGATGGAGATAGCATTTGGGCAGTCGGATTAAAGTATCTAATTTCAAAATTTGAGGAAAGCGTTGATAAAAAAGCGATCATTTCGGGTTGATGCTTATTAAACATATGGTCAATGAGTAACCTTACCCGGACCCCACGTTTTTGATTTGCTTGAATTAATTCCCACAGAATAAATTTACCCACCTCATCAAAATCCCAAGAAAAAGTTTGAATTGAAATACTTTCTTGAGCGGATCGAATTAGATTTATACGAAGCGTTAACGAATCTTCGCCATGGTCTAATAAAATCGCTCTTGGTTGCCCGTCAGCCTTGGTTTCTGTATGAATTTTTTGCCAAATTCGGCTTGTTCCATCTTGCTTTTCGCTTTCGTTCGTTTGAAATTCCTTAAAGACTTCATAAGTTTTGATAGAATGACGCTTGCATGAGCTAAAAAAGATTAAGAAAAAGGGTATAAGAAAAAAGATGGTTTTCCTAGATGCTACCCATTTGTTATGGAATGCTAACTTTAAAATTGTTACATTCACACTGCTAGTCTTGATGCTCGAAATTCAGTCATAAATATCAACACAGATAATATAATTAAGCTACTGGCAAAATAGGTCATTCCCTGAAACCCGAGCAGGCCTAATATCATGTACCCCAAAAATGGTGCGCAAAACCCTCGTAAACCTGTCATGAATACATGTGCCCCCATATATTCTGCCTCAAGTCCAGAAGGAGCTAACTTGGTAACCCATAAACTCCATGCGATAGAAGCGCCACCATTAGCGACACCTGCCAAAGCAGAACCTAAAATAAGCCCATAAAAAGTAGATGAAGAAAAAAAGATCAAAATCGAGGTAAGTAAAAACAAATTCAAACTTATCCTATAAGGTACAAATGGTATTCGATCAAACAATTTACCCCAAATTCTAGATGTTAATACACCTGCAAATGAATAGATAACAACAATTATTGCCACCTGTTGATTTGTCATGCCAATTCCTCCATCACCTACCATATACTCAATTCGAAGGGGGATGGTCATTATAACTCCTAATCCCATGAGCATCCAACCGATAAGCATCTTCCCAAATAAACGGTCCTTAAAAATGAAGGAAATACCTCCAACAAAACTCGCAGAATTAATTGAGCTTTTTACCTGTGGAGCAGGCATTAAAAATAATGCAACCGCTGAAAGCAGTGCTGTTCCTCCCATTCCGATAAATAAAAAATTATAATGACTACTGTTTGAATCCAGAAAAACTCCGAAAAAATAGGAGAAAAGCATTCCAACAATCGAAGCAAAAATAAAATTCCAAGAAATATTTTGCCCTCTTTCACCTGGTTTGTAATTTGATGAATAAACATGGATCATTAGTCCAGGCATTTGCGATAAGCAAACTTGAGCTAAAACCAAGTATAATGTGTAATAGAAAATACTCTGAACTTGAGCACAGCAGACTAAGGCTAAACTGCAAACAAGCATAAGAAGTCCAGCAAATCGGGTGATTGGTAGATTTGCCTTCGCTGCAAACCTTACCGTCCATGGCATCAGAAAAAAGCCAATCGCAGAGCCAGCAGCTAAAATAGATTTATAGCCTTCAGACGCATCCAAAAAACGTATCGCAATCAGGATTGCGAACACATTAAAACCAACTTCCAAAATTCCGTTTAAGGAACTACGGAATAGATCAATCCTTAAAGTCTTCTGATTGAGATCCATTAAGGGATTTCACAAAGATCAAATGCGCTTACTTTTGATTATGTGCAAAACTTAGCTTCGAATGATTTTTCAGCTGCTTCATCACCAATTAAGATAATTTCACCATTTTCTGAAAATTGATTTTCAGGAGAAGGCGTAATGACGGTTCCAGCATCTCCCTTAATAGCCACAATGCTGCAACCTGTCTTTTCAGTAATTTTACAATTTTTAACTTTAACATCGACCAAAGATTTTGGGGTTTTCTGACTAAAAATATCCAAACCTTCTGTGACCATAAGAATTTCCGCACGATTCAATAAATTGAAAATCGTATTGGCCCCCATGTGATCTTGGGACATAACAAAATCAGCTCCCGCACGATGCAATGGTTCAATATTGCGATGAAGAAAAGCACGAGTAATGATTTGAATATCTGGACGAAGCTTTCTTGCGTAAATAGTAAGATAAACATTACTATCATCATTATGGCTAGTGATAATTAATGCTGGTGCTTTATTTATCCCGGCGCGCTCAAGGACGGATTTATTTGAAGCATCACCCTGAATACAATTGGAAACCATACCTGCCTTTCTCTCATCTGTCTCAATTACCCGATATGGAATATTTTCCTCAGCCAATGCAGTCGCTGTTTCTCTGCCAACCCGACCGGCACCAATAATAATTATCGGGGATGAATTTGTCTTAAAGTTTCCAAAATCTTTATCATACTTTGCAAAATGGCTGTCAGTACCAGCTAGAAGTAATACCGTATGATTGTTAAGCATGCTATCCGGGCTAGGGGATTCAAAGTGACCTCTTTCCCACATGCCAACCACATTAACCCCGTAATTTTCCCTCAGCATCGTTTCCTTCAGGCTTTGCCCGACTAGAGGAGTGCCATGAATCGTTGCTTCAGCGATCAGAACCTCATCAAATGAACCAATCTCATGAGTGCTGTTATTGGTACAGCAAATCCTGCGTGATAGAAAACGCCCCATTTGCTGGGCTGGTCTAATAACATGGGTAGCTCCGGCCAAAGTGAGGATTTCTTCTGAAGTTGTACGATTACAAGTACTCACAATCATTAAGCTCGGAGAGGAATCTCTTGCCCGAAAAACGATATTAACATTACGAATATCCTCGTCAGTAGTGACAACCATTGCCGCATTAGATATTGAAGCATCCTTATATGTTTGAGGATCATCCAGACTGCCCAACATCACCGGGAAATCCATATCATGCAAACGGAGTGCTTCAACCATATCAGCGACAATTAATACAAACGGATAACCGTAATGACTTAATTTATCCATTAAAACATGACTAATGGAATCATAATGAGTGAGAATAACATGCTTCTGTTCAACTGGTTCAAACTTTCGTGCTACTCTGGCGCCAGTCTGGTACTCCATGAAAGGTTTGTACAAAAACTCCATAAAAACAAAAGGGAGTACAATAAAGAGATAAAACACACCGGTAAACATAACCAGCATTGAAAATAATCGCCCCGCTTCACTCGTGAATACAATATCACCATAGCCCAATGTAGACATGGTAGTTAATACCCAATAAAAAGATTCAACCCAGCCAATCTGAGCACCGCCCAATTGCTTGGACATTAAATTGGTGTATAATTGCATGTAGCAATAAACAAAAAGTACTAAAATTAAACCGAAGCGAAGAAAGCGCACGGCATTTCTCGCTTTTGTTCTCTTTTTGAAAACCGATGGTATTGACTTAATGACTTCTTTCACAAGTAAACTTTACTTTGTAGAGATATAATCTTTAACGGGCGAGAACGTTTTCACTCAATTAATGAATGTAACAAGAAAAAATTTGTGCTTTCTGATTGCCCGTAAGCCTATGTAAAGAGTACTTCAATAAGATGCAATATTTGCAAATAGGCTTTTCTTTTTTTCTAACAACCCTTCTCATTCCTTTTACGATCCAAGGGAAAGAAGTAAGATTAACTACACATGCCAGAGCCGCTCCCTTAAAAAAAGGTTCAGAAACATTTGACTGGCCTAGGTTTAATGGTCCATTTGATAATGCATCTTCCTTGGAGACCAATCTGGTAGAGAATTGGGGTGAGAATGGGCCTAAACTCCTATGGGAAAGAAGCAAAGGAGAAGGCTACTCATCCCCCGGGGTTTCTCAGGGAATTCTCGTTTTATTCCACCGGCAAAATGGAATGGAGATCATTGAAGGCTTAGATTCTACAAATGGAGAAAGTAAATGGTCTTATGAGTACCCGGTCGAATATCAAGATCGATATGGATATTCAAATGGGCCCAGAGCAAGTCCAGTAATAGACGGCGACTTTATCTACGCACATGGGGTTACATCCTGGTTGACATGTTTAAATTTAAAAACTGGTGAATTAATTTGGCGAAGAGATGTTGGAGGTGACTTTGATGTACCTAAATATTTTTTTGGGAAGGGCTCAAATCCAATAATATTTGAAAAATATATTATTGTTAATGTTGGAGGCAGCGAAAATCGCTGCGTGGTTGCATTTAATAAAAGTACAGGTAAGACAGAATGGATTACTGAGGATGCTTGGGGGGCAAGCTATTCGTCACCTACTTTATCAAGGATTCACGGAAGGACAGTATGCCTTGTTTTTACTGGAGGAGAGAGCCGTCCACCAACTGGCGGATTACTGGTAATTGATCCAACTAGTGGCAAGAAATTAAATCGATTCGAGTGGAGGTCATCAAACTATGAATCTGCCAATGCCGTTCCCCCGATCCCATGCGGAAAAAACCGAGTTTTTTTATCAGAATGTTATGAAAAAGGTGGAGTCTTGCTGGAATTTGATAAAAATTTTAACCCTATAAAAGTTTGGAGTGATAAAAATATAAATATTCATTGGATGACCCCAGTCATTAAAAAAGAGGTACTGTTTGGTATTGCAGGGAGACATCAACAGGGTGCTGAGACTTTTGCATTAAACATCGTAAATGGAGACATATTTTGGAAGGAACAAGTAACATGGAAAGATTCTATTAATGGTAGGAATCTAAATCTAGGGCTTTTCCGCGGTTCTATACTAAAGCTGAAAAATGAATTCCTGTGTCTTTCAGAATTCGGTTCTCTAGTTAAGCTCAACCTTTCCGCAGATGGGTGGGAACTCAAAAATAAAGTTCAGCTATTTTTTGCACCAGGCACATGGACTCTACCAGCACTTTCCAGGGGATTGCTCTATGTAATGCAAAACGAAACGGATCGTATAACAGGGAAAAAACCAAGGCTTTTATGTTTTGACCTTCGGGCTCAATGAGTTCCTTAATTCAAGATTATAAAATTATCGAAGTTCAACCCTTTGGAGGCTTTGATCAGGTTCTGTCCTATGGAGTGCCAGAAAAACTGATCTCCAAAATTAAAATAGGTTGCCTAGTTCGAATATCTCTTGGGAATCGTAGGACAACAGGACTTGTGTGCTCTCTTATCCCTAAGGAAAAACCTTCTGCAAACAAGTTAAAATTCATTTCCTCCTTAGTTCAAGAGCAACCTGTACTCAATGAAGAACTGATCCGGTTAGCCCGTTGGATGAGTTCTTATTATGCATCTTCTGTAGAGAATGTCCTTGATGGAATGATTCCCTCAGCAGTGAAGGATGGCATGGGGGAAAAAATTAAACGATACCTAAGTCTAATTCCATGCGAAAGTCCTTCCAGTATTGCCAAAACACTAGATAAATCCCCACAGCAAAAAAAGCTTTTCCTGCACATTCATAATTCGACTGAACCACTACCTCTGCATGAAACTTTAAAATCCTTAGGAGTGGGAATATCTTCCGCTAATTCCCTAATTAAGAAAAAGTTAATACAAGAAACTTCTAAGAAAATTGAGCGACAAGCTTACGAAGATGAATTTTCTGATTCTGATAACCTCGCAGATTCAGAAATTTCTCTGACCCAAGAGCAGAAAGAAGCTTCAAAAGAAATCATTCACTCCATTCGTAAGCAAACCTTTCAACCATATTTACTACAGGGCGTAACTGGGTCAGGCAAAACAGAAGTTTACTTCCAGGCAATGGAAGAAACATTATCAAAGGGTGGTGGAGTGCTTTTTTTAGTACCAGAAGTCGCGCTAGCTCCGCAAACAGTTTCTCGCTTACGTAAGAGATTCACCAGCCAAAATGAGAATGTTGTAGTATGGCACAGTCATCTTTCTTCAGGCGAAAGACTTGACGCCTGGAGTGCTGTAACATCTGGGCGAGCACGAATTGTCGTTGGTGCTCGTTCTGCAATTTTTGCCCCCTTGCAGAACCTTAAGCTGATCATTGTAGATGAAGAACATGAGCCTGCCTACAAGCAGGAAGAGAACCCGCGTTACCAAGGAAGAGATGTTGCAGTTTATCGTGCAATGTTGAATCAAGCAATGTGCTTACTGGGTTCTGCAACTCCATCTTTGGAGACTTTACATAATG
>CBFHYW010000057.1:0-8511 GCA_965660135.1 Opitutales bacterium | reverse complement strand
TCTAAGTCCAACAGGTAACTCCGTTACAATCCATACTGGGTATATGTAATTACTGTCTTCAGCAAAAACTTCAGGTTCTAAACCTCCAGCCCGTATCGGTTCGTAGTATGCGAACAACGCGGCACCAACAAAAAGCATTAGGGTAGTAAGAAGCAACGCAGCAGAACTGGTAATCATTGCTTTCCGGGCATCTGATGCATTTCGACAGCAAAACATTCGCTGGGCATTTAATTGGTCTACTCCAAATGCACTAAGATTTTGAAAAGGAACAGCAATAATTGCAACCCACAGGGTAAAACCTACGGCAGGATCTTTTGTCAAATTAAGAAAGGTGAATTTTCCTGCTTCTCCGGAAACTTCCATTAGTGTTGTCCATCCATTGTCCAGGTAGGAAATTATCCAGAATAGTGAGAGTAAGCCCGCTCCGACAAAAAGGAAAAATTGCATGACATCCGTCCAGATAACCGTTCGCATTCCCCCCATTAAGGTCCATCCAATTGCAAAGAAACCAATGATCCATATGCAATGATCAAATTCCAACGGAGTGACTACTTTGAGGGCAAGGGCAGCAACTAATACCCGTACACTTTGCCCGAGGATCCCGCCGATTTGAAAAATTATAGTCGCAAGTCTTTTTGCTCCAATTCCTAATTGATTACCTATATAATCGTATGGGCTGTAAATTTCTCTTTCATAGAATACCCTGACAAAGAAGATACCAACGATGATTCGTGCAATGATCGATCCTATTCCCCATTGAAGATAAGTAAAATTTCCTCCAGCGGCATAAACCATTCCTGGAACTCCGATAAATGTGACACCACTGATTTCGGTGGCAATTATTGAACCCGACACTGCAAGCCAAGGCAGTGAGCGCCCACCCAGAAAAAAGTCCTTTATCGTGGATTGCTTTCCCTTCAGTACATGTCCAAGCAGAGTTGTTGTCAGCAAATAAGCTGCCACTACAAGCCAGTCAATTGTGGTGAAATAGTTATGGAAATCCATCCGTATTGAACCAAAAAGTATTTAAAGGAGAATGAAAACGGAAAAGATACTATGGTGAATAAAAACCTCATTTGGGAACAACTTCTTCTTTCCCTTCTAAATTGAGTGTGTGATAAAAGGTGGATGAATGTTTTTACGCTCATGATAGGTGGAGCTGCTTTGTTTATAGCAGGCTGCGCTGCTTACTTTAGCGTTCGAGGAATAGCTCTGACTTTTGGAGCTGTAAGTTCCTTTACCATTCCCATTATTGTAATGGCTTCCAGCTTGGAATTCGGGAAGTTAATTGCCGCATCCTTTTTATATCGAAATTGGCATTCCTGTAATAAAACTCTTCGTACCTACCTTTTACTTGCTGTATTTCTTTTGATTGGAATTACATCGGCGGGCATTTACGGTTATTTATCTCAAGCTTTTGAGCAAACATTGAACCAAGTCGAAGGTTATGAGCAAGAAATTACCAGTCTGCAAAGGCAGCAATCTGAATATGACAGGTTGGTTGAAGCTTATCGCGACTCAGGAAAAAAGGGATCTTTGCTCCGTGAAGAAAAACAGTCTGAGGAAAGAATACGGCTAGAGGAGTATATCACAGAGAGAAGAAAAGACATTGCTTCAGCAGAGGAAGCAAAGGCACGATTGGCCGAGGAGACTGATCAGATGATTGTTGGTGAAAGGGAGCGCAGGGAAGAGGAGAAGGAAAGAATTCAACAGTTTATAATATCCCGTAGATCTGATGTTGATTCTTTGGAAAGTCAAAAAATTCCTTTCAAGGAAGAGATTGATAAACGAATTGCCAAGGAATTGGAAAAAGAAGTTAAGATAAATGAACGAATTGCAGAAATGGATGCTGCAGTGAAAGTTTATCAAGATAAGGGTGCAGGTGGATTATTTCAGGAAGATGGATACAAAAAAGCAGCACAACTTTTAAAAACTCAAGCGGAGGAGAGAGAGGGGTTACGTGCCAGTTTGCTCTCGATTAGCGCCGCTGCACAAAAAGCCCGCGACGATCTTAATCAGAGGTATGAAGCCTTTGATGTCAGAATTGCACAAGCCCAGAATGAAATTTCGGAGGCAAATGCAAAAATAACCTCTCTGACTACCGGAGGTGCAGAACAAGCCGATAATGTTAAGACTGCCTTGCAGAATTTACAACAGGCTCGTTCTTCTGTGGATGACCGAATCAAATCCCTTGAAAGTGAAATTGCTGAGGCCAGTCGAAAAATTACTGCTCTAAGTGAGAGCGGCTCCGTTTTCGGCCCTGATAGTTCTGCTGAGTTAGAAGCTAAAAAAACCGAACTTTTTGCAAAGAAAGAAGATGCAGAAAACCGTATTCTTGAACTGGAAGGAAAAATTAGGGCGACGGATATAGGGTCCTTTAAGTTTATTGCCCGAGCGCTTGACCCAGCTGTAATTGAGGCTGAGGAAACTGAAAATCAGATAATCATTGAAGAGGTAATGGGCCGGGCGGTAAATCGGGTGGTTAAATGGTTTATTTTAATACTGGTTCTCGTATTCGATCCTTTAGCAGTTACTCTTGTGATTGCTTATAATGCGTCTCTGTTAAAAGGAAAAACAAACCCTATCACTGATGTTCTACCAGAGGGAAATGCCAAAAAAAGTTCTCTCTTTTCTTTTGCGAATCTACCGATATTTTTAATTGTATTTGGCCTGGTTGGCTGGGTGTTCTATGATAAATTTTTACCTACCGAAGCGGGTAGTGAGAGAGTAAAGGATGCGAAATCTTCTCTCTTAGGTAAGCTTTCTTCCCGAAAGTTTGATGATCGTGCTTTTGCTTATGTTCCAGAAAAGGCCTTTGGAGTATTTTCTTTTTCCGGATTAAGGATGGTTGAGCAAGTTGGTCTGCCTAAAATTATCGACAGTGGGTTTATTGATAATGTGCCCTTTTTGAGTAACCTATCCTGGAATCCCAGTGAATGTGGAATAAATCCACACGGACGGGTTTTGTATTTTCTTCAATTCCCTCAAGATCAATTTATTAAAACTCGGGAGCAGGATATCGTTTGGGGCGTAATTATTCCAATCGGCGATCAGGAAAAGTTACGTGAGTTTATCTTGCGTAAATTAGAACTTAAAAACCTTTCGCCAGCTTGGAGAGTTAAGGAAAATTCCTCCCCTTCCTTCATGTCTTTCCATCATCGTTCCGCTCATATTTCCTTGGGAATGGATGAGCAATGTCTTGTATTATTATCGTCTTGGTGGTCTGATCAAAAAGATCCTGAGTTTTTAGACGACGAGCTTGCTCAAGTTTTTAACTATGGTCAGAATTCAAGCATTGTTAGTTCGACAGTAGGCGACAAACTAACCGGAGATGATTATGATATCGGTTTATCCATTTTGGGGAAAAACTTCTTTGAAGCATTCAGTAAAAATCAAGAAGAGGAAGAGTTATTTAGCGAATTTAGTGAATATTTAAGTTTTGATTTGAATCTTAAAGCAAAAGTTTCAATGGACCAAGTTTCATTGGATGGGGTTTATGAATATGAAGGTGATGTTCTTGACGCCGGGTTTGGTCTGAAAGTAGCTAGCAAACTGGACAAGGCGAGGGATGGAAAAGATGCCAATTCACTTGTTTCGGTTTATGGTGAGTTCCTTGAAATATTCCTGCAACGACTGGATTTTCAGACTGTGAGTAATTTGATTGAGCGAATAGATTTATCCCAAACATCAGGCTTTGATCAATTCTCGGAATTGAGGGTTAATAGCAAGATAAGAAATCAAAAAAATGGGATGTTTTCCATGTCTCTTGAGACCTCGGAACCTGGAGGAGGGGCACTTCGCTCGCTTATTGATCTTCTTGTCGCGGCTCTTAATCCTTTTCCCCAGAATAATGTTTTGGAATAAAGTTAATGACTAGAGCACTTTTTTTACAATTTTTATCATTGTTCTTGATCTTGGTTTTTTCGAACTGTTCGAGCTCAACCAATAATAAGAGTGCTAAGATTATTAATGCCAACAATAAGTCCCTCAGGAAGACAAAAGATTTAGGTCAAGTTGGTTTATCTGGAAAGGTTGAAAAGTCTAAAGAGAAAACTGCTCCTATCCCAACAGAGCCATCTTTGTTAAAAATTAATGATCCTTCAAATATGACCCCAAATAATTCGGGTTTGCATTCGGAAGAAACGAATCAGTTGAGTTCCGATTCCGATGAATTAGTAAGTTCTGAGTCTGTCACTTTAGCAAACAGTTCAAATAACGGTTCCAACGATTTGAATTCGACGGAGGAAGTAAGCGAAATAAAAAGTAATTTCAATTTGAATGCTCAAAATACTTCATCTGAAAAGACTGCACAGTCTGTAGATAAAATCACGAAGGTTTTGACAGAACCATCTTTGAATAAAACTGAAGTGCTTATGAATGCTAACAAAAATAATCCGAATTTCCATTTGAAAGAAACTGAAAATTTGAATTCCGAATTCAAAGAATCTGTTTCATCCGAAAAATCTGTAGTATTAAATGAAAACTTGAATAATCAATTCAGTGATTTGAATTCGACTGTGGATAAAGCGGAAGTTAACCCTCAAGTCCTTGATGTTCTTGATCCTGTGGGAGATTTAACTTTCCCGGCACAACATAAAGAATTAACTTCACAAAATTCAACGAATGATAAAGCTAAGGGAGAGCAACAATTTGTGGAGAATCAAGAAGCCGATCATTTGCTTGATGTAAATAAGTCAAACTTTTCAGATTTAGTTAAACCTCAAATTTCTAGGGCAATGGAGGAGAGTGTAAATGAGGCTCGGCCGATTGAATCTTATTTTTCACCGGGGGGCGGCAATGACCAGGAAGAAAAAGATAAGAACATCGAAACGGATCATAGCATAAAAAATGAAACTGATGCTAAGTTAGTTAACGAATCAAACCCTGTGCAAAACCTAGAGAATCAATTGATCAAAAGTAAGTTTGGTAACATGGGAAACCAAGAAGTTAAAATCGGATTTAAAGATTTAAATCCTACTAGAGCACCTCTAGTCCCTGAGAAGAAACTTATTTTTTCAGATAAAAATGAGTTAACACCTTTGGGCACTCGAAATGTTAATGCGTCACCTGAAGTGTTTTTTAATGACAGAGTAATAAAGCAATCAGGTGTTGAAAGCTCAACTGATGAAAAAAGCATAGCGTTTAGGGAAAAGAAAGTTTCAGTTGATTCAAATAAAAAGAATAGTTTGCCTAAAGTTGGGTTTAAGAATTCGGATGCCAAGCCAATTGCTTTAGAGTTAGGTTCTTCCAAAAGTTTAAAACTAAAACAATCGGACAATGAAGTATATGGTTATGGTAAGCTTCAAACTTTCCTTAACCGTACAGAAAGTGAAAGTGATGATAAATTATCCAGTTCTAAGAATAATTTTCCACTGGCTGAAAATTTTTTGGAAACAGGCACAGAAGTTGAAGGTGATATTCTACCTTCGATAGATCAGGCACAGAAGCCATCACGTTACCTTAAAACTTTGAAATGGATTGAAACTCGAGGTCGGACATCCACGGGTAATAATGTTAAATGAAAAAAAAAGTTTCTTCCAATTTTGTTATCATATTTTTAATTATATTGGCAGTTCTATTACTTGGGCAATTGATCGGGTTCTTCTTCGAAATGGCCGATATGGTAAAAGAAATCAAGGTGCCCTAGTCCAAGCGATAAATAATTCGCATGTAATATTTTAGATCTAATTCTTCATTGCTTTGAACGGGTGTTGAATTAAAGGTTCCATCTAGACCAGTTCGAAGGTTCCAATTCGATTCTTTATCTAAGGGTATGACCATAGCAGTATCTTTACTAAGCAGGAATTTTGAGAGCTTTTCAACACTTGGGATGATGGTTACTTCACTCTCGATAGACAATAGATCCTTAATTTTATGCCTGTATTCAAGTCCGAAATCCAAGGCAAGCGAATCAACATTTTCCTCTTTGCTTAATCCATATTCCTCAAACCTGAAAGCCAATCCAGAACGGAAAGATAGATTGTATGGTTTGTCATCAACCCAAGTATATTTCAGTCCAAGAGCGGTTGTCGCACGCAAATCAATGTCCTCCAAGCGGTCATTTTCCAGATCCGTTTTTGTATACCACGAAAGTTGTTCAAAAAAACGCGAATCATATTCAACTCCAAGTTTAGTTTCATCTACGATAGTTTGGTCTTTTTTAGTAGAATTATTATAACTTAAATACATGTCATACTTTCTTATTTTATTTCCGAATTCGCTATCAATTCGCGCTCCGATCCCAAAATTCTGGGTATTTCCAGAGGCCCCCATGAAATCAAAGCCCAGAGAGTTTTTCCAAGACATAACAAGAAGTTTTGCTTTATTTTGCATTTCCACTAACAGTGGATCGTCACTTTCGGTTGGCCAAAGATGGCGAACCTGATCAAATTTTGGTCTTAATTGACTTTGTTCTATTAAAATTTGAGAATCATCAGCAAGAAGTATTTTACTTTCAAATG
The DNA here is from genome assembly GCA_965660135.1 of Opitutales bacterium. GTDB lineage: Bacteria > Verrucomicrobiota > Verrucomicrobiia > Opitutales > Seribacteraceae > Seribacter. The sequence goes on along the minus strand of CBFHYW010000057.1, from coordinate 2,050 downwards.
TTCGGTTGTCATCCAACCGAACTGAAATTTCATTGTCCGTCAATAATGAGCTAATCTCAGAAGTTGAAATTTTTATTTCTCCGGCAAACTTAGTTTTAAAAGTTAAATTACCATCCTCAAATAAAACGAGCTTTCCCACAATTTGTGAGCCATCTTTTGTGATTATTTTATCTGCATAGGACAAACCGAATGAACAGAGGAGTGAACAAATCGTGAAAAGGCTGAATCTGCTGAATTTATTCATTTTTAACCTGGAGGCCATTTCATTTGTCTACCACCGAGGACATGAACATGCAGATGGGGAACACTTTCGCCTCCTTCTGCACCATTATTAATTACAATTCGAAATCCTGAATCTAGGTTATGCTCTGTAGCCATTTGACGAGCAATGATAAGCAAATGCCCAATGGTTTTACCATCTGATTCCACAGCTAGTGCAATCCTTTCAATTTTCCTCTTAGGAATAACTAAACAGTGAAATGGGGCTTGAGGCTCAATGTCTCTTATCACAATACAAACTTCATCTTCCCACAAAATCTCCGCAGGAATTTCCCGATTAATAATCTTTTCAAATATGGATTTCATTCAAATGAAGTAACTACTTAGTCGTCCAAGTTCGAAGAGAAGAAAGCCAAAAATATTCAAATGCAGTTTCGTCCTTCAGGTTTACTTCCAAAAGTCCCGAAACTTTTTCGGCCAGCGTGACAACCCTGGCCAATTTAATTCCTCCTTTTTCGATTGGAACTTCAGATTCTACAATAAGTTTCCTGGAACGATCAATTAAGCTTTTCATTAAATGTGCACGCACACCCTTGCGAATCGAGGTTTCAATGGCTTCTTTTTCTTTGTCTTCAACACCCTCGGGTAAAGATTTTGCTTTATTTTTCCATTCCTGGTCAGCGATTTGTTTAATTACGCTAATCAATCTTTCGATTAAGCCATAAGCTGCAAAAACCGGTGTTACGCGATCACTTTTTAGCTTGTCCCTATCAAGTAGTTGAAGGATCCAGTTTTGATATAGAGTAAGCCATTCTGTCCATAATGGGTTTTCCGTCTCTTGATTCGTTGATTGAAGGCGCACTTGGAGGCAACGGCTACGAATTGTCGGTAAAATTGAGTAGGGACGTGTGGTAAGGAGCAAAATGAAAGTACCGGGAGGTGGTTCTTCTAATGTTTTAAGAAATGCATTAGCTGCTTCTTTTCTCATCCGATCGGCTTCGTGGATCAAGGCAACTTTGCAACCTCCTTGATTAGAACTGCGATTGAGCTCTGAAATTAAGTTTCTTGTCACATCCGCAGAAATAATTCTCATCTTTCCACTTGGGCGTAAGTGAAAAAGGTCAGGATGTTCAGATTGTTCTGTATTCATTCCTAGAATGGTACGAACGAGCAAGAGGGCTTGCTCCTCAATCTGTTGAATTAAGTTACCTTGGAAAATTAACGCATGATGCAAAGAGTCAGTAGAAAACTCAGATTGTAGTTTCTTGGTTTTGTTATTTGCTGGAGGCAGCATAGGAGAACTACTCCTTAATCTTCGCTGAAGAAGCGGGTGTGAATTTCATTCCAAATTAGAATTTCAATTTCTTCCGGTTCTCCTAGACCATCAACTACAAAGAATCGATCGGGTAAATTCCTGGCAAGGTGAAGATAACCTTCTCGTACCTTTCCATAAAATTCGACATTTTCCTGTTCCATGCGATCCGGCATATCAGAAATTCGATGTTTGATTCTTTCCAACCCAACCTCCGCGGGAATATCAAGAATTACCGTGAGGTCAGGAACGACATCCCCAACAGCAAACGCATTAATCTGAGTAACTGGATCATCTGCAATTTGTCGTGCCACCCCTTGGTAAACTGTAGTTGAATCAAGGAAACGGTCACAGAGAACAATCTTACCATCCGTAACCGCAGGGAGAATGAGTTCGCGTACAAGTTGTGCACGACTGGCGGCAAAGAGCAAAAGTTCAGTTTCTGGAAATATTTTTTGAGAGGAATCAGCATGCATAAGTAAGTGCCTGATATCTTCCCCAATCAATGTTCCACCAGGT
>CBFHYW010000056.1:0-8543 GCA_965660135.1 Opitutales bacterium | reverse complement strand
ATACGGGGGAAGGACGATGGTCGTGTCTCCACAGGGTGAATTACTTGCTGATGGTGAAGAAAGGCAAGGAATAGTAGAGGCAACGATTGACGACTCTCTCGTGAAAGATTGGCGTAGCCAATTCCCCGCTGTTAGAGAATTTATTCGATAAACCCTTATCTCAAAAGAGAAAAAGCATCTACGATGATGCCCAAAGGGATTTGGGCAAGTTGGCCTTCGCTAAAATACGATCTAATTTCCCCAATTCATCAACTGAAAATTGGGTATGGTGAACCGCTTTAACATTTTCCAAAATTTGCGCACTGGAACTTGCACCGATCAATGCACTGGTAACCCGATTATCCCTTAAAACCCAAGATAATGCCATTTGAGCCAGGGTTTGTCCCCTCTGTCTAGCGTGGTCATTTAATTCTCGAATGACATTAAGATTTTGCTCATTAACCTCATTTTTACGAAGAGGGGAATTTTCAATGGTAAAACGGGAATCTTTAGGAATACCATTCAAATATTTATCAGTCAAAAGACCCTGGAAAAGTGGGCAAAAAGCAATGATACCCATCCCAAGTTCACCACAGGTTTCCAATAAGCCCTGCTCCACCCATCGATTAAGCATTGAATAATTTGGTTGATGGATAGCAAGGGGGGCAAGATTGTTCTCCTTACAGACATTGGCTGCCTCCGTGGTAGAATCAGCAGAATAACTACTTATACCAACATAAAGAGCTTTACCCTGTTGCACGGCTGAATCCAATGCACCGAGGGTCTCGTCCAGCGGTGTGTCCGGATCGAACCGGTGAGAATAAAAAAGGTCAAAATAATCAACCTGCATTCTCTTTAGTGACTGATCCAAACTAGCCATCATATACTTTCTTGAGCCCCACTCTCCATAAGGACCCGGCCACATATCATAACCAGCCTTACTGGTAATTAAAATTTCATCCCTTGGTAAATCCTTGAGAATTTTTCCGACATTAATCTCTGCTGATCCGTAGGGTGGTCCATAGTTATTAGCCAAATCAAAATGAGTAATCCCATGATCAAAAGCACCATGAATCATTTCTTTTTGATTAATCGTCGGAGAATCCCCGCCAAAGTTATGCCAGCACCCGAGCGTGATTGCAGGTAATTTCAGTCCCCACCGCCCACAATTCCGGTAAGGCATTCGCCCATCATACCTGTCCGGATTGGGGCTATTTTTCATAAACTATTAATAAGTCAGGACTCAGTCTCCACCGTTTCATCCTCAACCTCCTGATCATCGGTAAGATCATCCTCAAGCTGTTCTCCAAGGTATTCTCGCACGCTCAAATCACCAACAAAGGAAAGTCCATCTCGCCTTTCCACCACATGGTATCTTTCAACATATTTTTGCACCACATGTATTTTGGCATCCAAAGGCTGAACAATAAGGAGTTGCAAGTGGAACTCCTTAAATAAATCGAGGAGGTATTGAGAGAATTCATCATCTGTCTTACTAAACATTTCATCCACAGCTACTAAGCGAAATGTCTCAGTCTGCTTTCCGCCCACATCAATTCCATATTGATAGGCAATCGCAGTAGCTAGGATGGTAGAAGCCAGACGGTTTTTCTCTCCACCAGATTTACCTGCAGCACCACTGTAACTTTGGCGAAGTGTATCCTCATCTTTGTAAAATTCATCAGCTCTGAACTTAAACCAATTTCTCACATCAATAACTCGCTGTGTCCAATTCATATCCTGCTCTAATTCAGCAAGAAAGTGTTCTACCCGATGATAGCGTTCACGACGACGCTCATCTTCGTCATCCGCTTCTAAATCACCTTCAAGTGCATGGCGACGAAGTTTTTTAAATTTACGTACCCCATCATCACCCGCATCCTCAAACTTAAGCTGGATATAAGTTTCCTCCTTCCGATCAAAAGTAACTCGGGAAAGATGTTCGTTAAGTTCGTTTATACGCTTACGAATTCGATCTCGATGGGATTCCAATGCTTCACTAAATCCTGATACTTCCTCGGGCACCTGCACTCGGAGAAGCTCTTCAAAACGTAATCGGTTTTTGGCCAAATCCTCGTCTTCGATTTGACACCGAATCTCATCGAACGAAGCATATGTTGAGTCATTATATCCATCTTCCAAATCGAGGTTAAGCTCATCCCTGAACGCCTGATTCTTGCCATCTGCAATAAAGCGTTGCATTGCTGCCACATTCTTATCACGAAACTTATCTAATCCAGATTCTAATTTATGAATTTTGGATTCTAATTTGTGAGTAGCTGAACGAGCGGCCTCTTCAATGTCGTCGGGTTTTTCTGTAGGTTCACCAAATTCTTTTGCAATTTCTTTGAATAAAGAATCTCTTCGTTCTTCTGCTGCTTCTCTATCTTCTTCACTGGCATCCTTTTCACCAAAAGTATCCTCAATAAATTCATCCATACTTTTAATCAAAAGCGATCGGAGAGAAGTCATCCTTGATTCATTTCGTTCAGCCCTTGCCTCTACTCCACCGATACGCTGGAGGACCTCATCACGGATATTCTGGCTTTCATCTAAATGAATAGATGCAGAGTCTCGATCTTCTTTAAGTTTTCTAAGAACATCTGAACCGCCAACGATAACACGCTCCTCTTCCTCTAAATCGGCAATTCGAGTTGCTAGCCCTATTTGGTCAATATCAGAAAATTCATTAGCACATGCTTGTAACTGAGCTCCAGAACGAAGTTTTATCCTCAGGAATAATCGTTCGGACTCAGCCTCTCTCATAGCTCTTCCTGAATTATCCAGTTCCTCTCTCCATTTAATAAGAGAATCATCCAAGGTTCTTTGTTTCGGATTTACATCCCACCCCATCACCCAAGTAGTTGCATCATCGATTAACCTTGAATCATCTTTTTCCCGAAGAACCCCTTCGCTCTTGACTAATCCTTCAACCGTTAGTGCAAATGGATTTTTAGAGAATTCCTGATCCCTCTCTTCACGACAAATATGTGGAAATCTTTCAGCCAATTCGGATCTCAACCAAGATTGTCTTGATTTTTCAAGTTCCGGTCTAAGAGACAGCTTAGCAACAACTGAATCGTCATGTAATTTTGGATTCTTACGATCAGATTGAGGGCAAATAAAGGAAAGTCTTTCTCCCAAATGATTTACCTCAAAAAATGCTTCTGCTTCTTCTGCCAATTTTTGCGGTACGACAATCGTTAGGGAAAACTCCCTTAGCAAACGTTCAATTGGGCCGGTCCATTTAACTTCGTCAGGAACAACCTGAATTAATTCTCCAACGAAAGGCAATTCTTTGGCATCACGATCCAATGCTGTGGCTAAGCCGGTCCTTAAACGGGCAATCTCGGATGGCACATTTGAATTGGCTTCCAGTAAATACCTGCGCTCCTCCTCAAGGTTTTCTACTTTTTCATTTGCTTTCTTAAGAATGTAAGAAATTTCCGGTATTTTTTCATCAAGTTCAACCACCTTGGCCTCTATTCGTGGTAACTGCGTATCCAGTTCACGACGCAAGCTAAGAAAGTCTTCCTCTTCTCTTACAGTTAAGCCCTTTTCCCAAGAACCTAGGTGCCTATCAAAAGTGACAGCTCTCTTCGAAACAACTTCCCGCTTGTCTCGCAAACGATCCATTTCGGCTCCAACTTGCTCGAGTCTTCGATTTTCATCGCTGTCAGCGAGTGCCCGCTCCAAATGATTTAACTTATCTCTTAGGCGATCAACTTCCAATCGAGCACTTTTTAATCGAGCTCTTTCAGCTTCCTCCTGATGTTTTAACTCAGTTACCCATTCAATTCTTCGATCAAGTTCTGCCTGAGCATAATAAGGTTCAATTGAGTGACGAATCGCCTCAGCATGTGAACGCTCTGCATTTGCCTGAAGAAAGGAGTTGTGGGTTTCCCTAATTACATCGAGTTGCTCAAGTTGATACGCAGCGGTTTCAATCCTGCGGTGAGTACTCCTTAAGTCATCAAATCGCTCCTGCAGTGCAGAAAGCTTTTCCTTAGAGCCTCCATCATCAAGCATATGCTCGCGAATAAATTGAGTTAAGTCCTTAACATCTTTAATGCAGACTGCTTGGTTAAAAATCGACATGGGAGATCGATTCCCTAAATCAGTATCCATAAAAAGCATAGATTCGAACTTCTTATGATAAGCGGTAAATGAATCAAAAATAGTCAGGCTTCTCTCTTTTACAATACGACGAATATTATCAACATCTCCAAGATCATTAAAATCTTCATCAATGGATAATTTTCTCTTGTCTACGATGTAAAGTTTATCAACTTTACCCCCAGGCAAACACCAAAGAACCTGCGCCACAGAAACATCTGTTTTGTAAGCTTCATTGTAGAAATGAGCAAGCAACACAGTGTAAGACTCTCCTGGTTTACGAAGAGTTTCCTTTCTGCCTTGGCCTGTTGTCGCGTCATGAATTTCTGAATACGCACCGAGAACGTAATCCCGTTCATTCCGCTCTCTACTACCTGCCTGACTAGACGCAACATTGTAATTACGAACACGATTAGGGACAAGAAGAGTGAGAAGGGCATCAACAATCGTAGATTTACCTGATCCGTTACGTCCTGTCACCATTGAGGTTCGACCATCTGGCCGCATGGTGTAAACCTCATTGTGAAATGTTCCCCAATTCAGAAGGGAAAGCTCGTGTAGTCGATAACCAGCAGTTGATTTATCTGGTGAAAATTCCAGTTCTAGTTGTGATTCAAACATCTTCATCCTCCATTTCTTCTTCTAAGTCAGGTGTTCGTCTCTTAATTTGTTCCTTAACCTCCGCAAGTTTTTCCGGGGGTAGTTTAGCTTTTATAATACGTTCAACCCGATACAATCCACCATCGCGATCCCGAACTTTTTTTAAAATCCCCCAGTCTTCAAATTTAGTCACTAATGCAGAAATTTGACGATGAATCTTTTTTTCATCATGAAGCTCAGGATAATAGGGAGACATCGTTTCCCGTAAATCCAATGAAGATCGATATAGATGGTCACCTTCCTCCTGATTTTGCTCAAACCTCATAAGTTCCTCCCTAAGTAAAACCATAAAGATTGTTTGATGATAGGAGAGCCTAGTTCGCCTTAGAACACGAGGTAATGGGGCTTCTGAGCCATCATCCCAACTTTCTTCTTCTTCAACATTTTCATCTTTTTGGCGCACAAAGGCATATCCAGCCGAATCGTCCCGAGCCACCTCCATACCAATCTCGAAAAAATGATTACGGATTTTTTCCCATTCTGCACCCAATCGGCCCCAAAGGTCTAAATCTTCTTGGTAAATGGGTCCATTGAGAAGGCGGACGATAACATGACGATGAGTGATTGCAGGATTCATAATAAGTTGCGTTGAAAAACAAGTTGTTGTACCTCGACAAAACGAGGTTGGGCCGGTCGGTTCAAGTCGATGCTGATAATTTCGTCCGATACAATTTCGTGCCTATTATCTTCACCAGCGATCACTCTGTAGCAAACCACATCTACGATACCACGCTCCAAGGGGAATTTTTCTACCATATCTGTCAGACTAATTTTTTCGTTTTCCTCCAGAACCTCATCAACGCGATCCCTGAACTTTCCAAGATCAAGAGGTTCTCCAACTGAATGAAGGATTTCATTCATCCATTCAGAGTCATCAGATTTCGCTTTTTTTATAGTGGAAAAAGGCTCAACTGCTTTAGGTTCCCAAAACTCAGCTTCCATTAGGGAGAAAAACTGGGGTCTAATATCAATCGTGAAATCCCAATCATCCGGAGGGGTGTCGCGCAACTGAAAGGCCTGCTGGCGAATAGAGGTTAGGGTATCTCTTACCTGCCTACCTGACCCACCAGCATGATCCCCTACGACCTGACGGAGTTTACGACTGATCCTACCATACGCTCCATGGGCGGCACCAGCTTCTCCAAATAATCTTTCCCCGAGGTTAGAAAAAACCTTGTTGGGGTCCAAGCCTCGTTTTCTGGCAATATCAGAGGTTTGTTCAGCTAAGCCACGCAATTTACGAGCTAGTGCTGGGTTCGTCATCATTGATCGAAAACCAAAATAACTTTTTCCTTGGTCACAGCCTCTTAATTCTTCGTCTGAATCAAGAACATGTTCAACAATATCGCCCTTCGAGGCCAATCCTTGGGCATAGAGTTTTGAAATCTGCTTTGCATGAGCCTTAAAAAACTCTTCAATAGCACGAAAGTCAGATAGAAAATGTTCAACCAAGTCAGACAAATCATAAACTTGATCACGAATTACATCTTCGCCAAAAATTGGGGCTTCCCCGGTCTCCTGAATCTTACGGATCTCATCATCGATATCTTCTCTTTTACGAACAAGTTCCCGAATACGTGCCTCGGGGTCAGCATTTACACCCTGCGAGAGATTTTGCATTTCTAGCATAATGCGATTAAAGCGAGATTCAGTTGTTGCATAACCACGATGTTGCATTGCCAACAAATCCTGTAACCAACTCAAAACTTTTTCCGAATGACGAGTTAAGCGAAAAACATATTCCTCGCGTTCTTCATTAAATGTTTTGGTTAAATACCGATGTTCTTCATCACACCACTCATCAAGATAATCCTGGGGTAAACGCTTGGGAGAATCAAAGTCTTCGAGTTCGCGCATCTGCTCAATATGCTCTGAAAGCGTGGCTGTAAGTTCCTCTTCAGATGCCTCAACAACCCCCCAATGTTTAAATGTTTTAAAAAAGAAACCGGCTACAAAGGAACCAAGTCTACCCCGCATTAAACGCAGAGCAGGTGATTCATCAAACAGGTGTAGGAAATCTTCGTCCATACTTCAAAAATTTTTAATTAAGAGTGATGAGCTTACACTTCAAGTCAAAGAGAAGTTATTACCAATCAAAAAAGGTTGTGAAAAACCTACTATTATTGGCCAATGAAAACCGGATAAAAAATCAACCTCAGATGTTAAAATACTGAAAATCAATCTCGTAACCTCAATCGTCTAATCTGTTTGCCTCCACCAATAAAAAGTGATCCATCCCAATAGGTAATGCTCTCTGCTACTCCGCCGGCGTCATACCTTGCAAGCTCAATTCCAAGATCAAGATCAAACGCACGAACTTCATTTAAATTCCCCAAGGCCAAAAATAAACGTCCGCGCTCATCAAATGCCACCCCTCTTGGCTCAATTCCCGAAGGAGAGAAGTCTACTAATGTCCACGAATCAACGAGTATTAAATCCTCCGGAATATCATATACCACTACCCGAGATGCGTCAGGTTCTGCAGCAACGAGTTGCTTACCATCTGGGCTGATCGCCAACCCCTCGACCCTTACAAGATCATCATTAAGGATCCCAACATAACCAATATCTGGCCTAATACGGTAAATTGTTCCAGAATGAGGAGAACTGACAAATAGATCACCACTGGGAGCAATGACTAAATCTTTCACCTCACCAAAACGATACCCATCGTAAGAATCGGCAAGTACCTCAAGCTTATTAGCGGATGGTGAAATACGAAGCAGTTTACCGGTGCCAGCTTCTGCAACTAGAAGGCGTTTTTGTTGATCAACCCGTAAACCCTCTGCTCGAGGAACAAAATCTCCTACCGGAGAGATCCATTCGGATAAATCAATAAATACTTGGGGTGGATCATCCGAGCCAATCTTATAAATACCAATTCTTCCTTCCTTCTCGAAATTCGCGAATAAAAGATCCGACTGGCCAGAAAAAGCTAATCCCCCACTTTGCTCAACTGGAGGAGTGACTGCTTCAGGAAATATTAAGTTGGATTCAGGAAGCAATTCTCCATTCCCTAATGAAATTACGGGGATTGGTTTCTTTGGAACAGGCACACACCCTCCCCCTCCCCAGATGACGAGAAAGATAATCGTGACAAACCAATCTAATCTGTATTTCAAGTTAGTTTCAAAAGCTTGTAATAACTAAAACAAGGATAGCCGTATCTCTTCAAAGAAAAAAAACATTAAAAGAACAATTTCTTATTAGAACATGAACCCAAAAACCTTACTTCTTGCAAAAAAAACCTGGAAAGAAGCCGATGCCATTCTCGTTGGTGCCGGAGCCGGAATGGGAGTAGACTCAGGCCTGCCTGACTTTCGGGGGAAATCAGGATTTTGGAAAGCCTATCCACCTTTGGCCAAGATGGGGATCGAATTTGAAGAGATGGCCAACCCATATTGGTTTACAAAAAACCCTTCGCTCGCCTGGGGGTTTTACGGCCACAGACTCAATCTTTATCAAAAGACTAAGCCCCACTCTGGTTTCAATATTCTACTCACCAAGTTTAAAGAAGAAAATATTCCGATGTTTGTATTTACTTCGAATGTGGACAGTCACTTTCAAAAAACCGGGTTTGAAGAAAATCAAATTATGGAATGCCATGGTTCTCTTATGCATTTTCAATGCATTGAAGAGTGCGGCCAGCCCATTTGGCCAATCAGCCCAGATTTACTTATACCAATTAACCCCGACAATTTACTCGCCAAAGAACCATTACCCAGTTGCCCGCAATGTGGTTCGCTTGCACGACCAAATATTCTTATGTTTTCTGACTTTTCCTGGAA
>CBFHYW010000055.1:0-8738 GCA_965660135.1 Opitutales bacterium | reverse complement strand
TCGGCAGAGCGTATGAGACCAGCAAAACTTCTATTTCCTTGGTTAACTGTTTTTGGCTGGGAATCGACGGATTGATGATTTGGCAAATTTGCTGAATTGGAGGGGCCCTTAGAATGCTTAGTTTGAACATGGGCATTTGATCCTGAAACCTTGGGTGCTACTGGAATATCTTTAGGCATCCAAAAAGAACCATTCCTACCAATAGCTTGATGCCTAGGGATTGCACTCGCCTTAGAAGCAGCTTGATTGTTCAGACTTTCAATCATCGGTAATCTTAATTTGCTGGTTCACCCAAGCTTAGATTTGGTAATAAACCTCGATCCCTCATTGCCAATGCATCTGCAAGCTCGATCAGTGAATCTTCGTCGCTACTAAGCATAAATGAAATAATGGGGGCTTTATCTTCAGCTTTAAGGAGTTCGAAAATTGTAAGTGCTTCCTCAAATCTTCTTTTTTGCCGCCAATTCTGAATTTCCATACTTGCGACTTCCGGTCCCATTTCCACCCATCTTTTAGATGTATCTTTGTATTCTTTTAACTTCTCCTCACTAAGGTCCTGACCTTGACGCGATTCGAAGTCTGCCAAGCGGTCAGAAAGATCTTCTCGAATTTGGTTCAACTCTTTTTTTTGTTTTTCAAGAGCTTCTAAATCCATCGCAATTGCTGACTCTCTTGAATCTAAATCGTTTTCTTTATCAAGGAGCTTTTGCTTTAGTGCAGCTAATTCCTTGGACAACTGGTTCATTGAATGCGTTTCTGCAGGAGAATAACTTGTATCATCTGCATCGAACTCTACGCTACTGAATTCGGCTTTAATTTCAGGTTTGGGCTTAAATAATTCGTCGTAGTTAAGTACGACCATAAAACCCGCAGAACCTACAGATAGAAAGACGGCTAAAAAAACAAGGATTACTGGTGATATTTTCATAATTAATAAATTTATTGGTTAAAAACAAAACGAGCTCCGATTATGTCCTCAAGTTCGGCTTCTTCTTTTTTCTCTTCACTTTTCAAATGTTCTTCTTTTTTCTTTTCCTTAAGTTTTAATAAACTTTTACAATTTGAATCAGCGGTTAAATAAATTTTCCTTTTGGCAGATTCAATATTTTTAGATTCAGCAACCTTCGAGTTTAATCCGATGATATCCTCCTTTAATTGAACAATCGATTGGTTAAAACCATCTTGCTCAAATCCGACAAAACCTGCAGCTCTTCTTTGTTTAATCTCTTCGTTTGAACTTTTTAAATTCTGAACTGCTTTCCTTAAGGATAATTCAGCCTGCTCTCTTTTTGAAATCGATAATGCATAATCCTTAATAGCCTGGTCTTTTGCTCTCTCACGAAGATGTAGAAGTGTTTCTAGCCTAAATGTAAATGCTTTCATTTCTCTAGAATTTCAGCTAATTGACCAAAGGCATTCCCCCTTGATGACACCTGATCATAACGTTGCTTAAGGAAGGTCTGCACACGATCAAACTTTTCAATCGCACGGTCGATCTTTGGATTACTTTTTTTAATGTAAGCACCGACATTAATAAGATCCTCGTTTTGTTTATAAACAGATAGCAAATCCCGCGCTTCGGAAATAGTTGCAATTTCGGACTCACTACAAACTGCTCGGTCTAACCTGCTCACACTTTGCAAAACATCAATTGCAGGAAAATGATTAGCGTTTGCTAATTTTCTACTCAGTACGATGTGCCCATCAAGAAATCCTCTCACCGCATCTGCAACAGGTTCATTCATATCGTCTCCTTCAACAAGGACAGTGTAAATCGCAGTTATGGCACCAGATTCGCTTGTGCCAGTTCTTTCCAACAACTTCGGTAAAAGTGAAAAGACTGATGGCACATAACCACGAGATGCTGGGGGTTCTCCTGCTGCAAGTCCAATTTCTCGTTGTGCCATAGCAAATCGAGTTAGTGAATCCATAAGAAGTAAAACCTTTGCACCTTCATTTCGAAATCCTTCAGAAATCGCAGTTGCAAGGATCGACGCACGAATCCTCATCGGAGCTGGTTGATCAGATGTTGAAACAACAATCACGGTTTTCTTCATTCCCTCTTCACCTAAATCCTTCTCGACGAATTCTCTTAATTCTCGACCACGCTCACCAACTAAAGAAATTACATTAACATCCGAGTCGCTTCCCTTGGCAATCATTCCTAGAAGAATAGATTTACCCACCCCACTTCCTGCAAAAATTCCAATTCGCTGACCAACGCCAAGGGGAATGAAAGTATCAATAGATTTAATCCCTGTGCTGAAAGGCTCAGAAATCATCGAACGGCTTAACGGATTTGGTGGTTCTGCATAAAAACCATCACGGCGACCAGCCAATAACGGACCCTTGCCATCTAATGGGCGCCCCATGCCATCAATAATTCGACCAAGCAAAGAAGTACCAAACGGAACGGAATTATTATTTCGCTGGGAAGAGACTTTGCAACCTGGATGAATAAGGTGAACGCTATCCAGAGCCATTAACAACACAAAATGATCACGAAACCCCACGACCTGAGCCTCCACCTTCTCATTGTGCCTATCCGATATGATAGAGCAAACTTGCCCAATGCTTACTTCGGGGCCTTCAGACTCAATAATGAGGCCCGTTACCCGACGAACCGTACCCACTTTATCGTAGGTCCTAACACCCTTGATGCCATCTTCCATAAACGCAAATCTCTCATCTAATGACTCAATCATTACGCTTTAATTCTTCTTCAATTTTTCTAAGCTTGGTGGAAATTCGTCCATCTAAAAGTCCAAAACGACTCTTAATCTGACAGTCACCAGAATTCAGACTTGAATCCTCGAAAAATTTAACATTAGGGTAACCATCCAAAAGTTCATCGTCTCCATCTAAACCGTCAAAGATCCCTGCTATCGCAGATGCGAAACCTTCTTCCTGATCAGATTCGTCCTCCTGAACTGGAGCATCTTGTGGTTTAGACAAAGCTTTAAGTAAAGTAAGATCTTGTGGACAAAGATAAACTTCCAACTTTTCATTATCCCCAGAAAAATCAGATACCATTGATTTAACAATTTTTTCAATTGCATCTCGATCCAAGTCAATTTGGCCGAGTACTCGTTCAGCTAAGCCAATGACCAAGTCAGGGAGCTTGTGGTCTAATTTTGCGAGAACCTCTTCAGTTTTGGAATTAATACCTGTAAGAATTTGTTCCTGAAGTGACGCGTAGTTTGATTTTAATTGTGAAATCTCTGCTTGGTAGAAACTTGATGCTTCCATTTTTCCTCTCTCATACTCTGAAAGTGACTTTTTTTCAGATTCATCCAAGGAAATAGGCGGTAAACCAATATTGCTAACCTTAAACCCAGTTGGTTGCTTTGGAAACTTAATTGACCTATTGTACGACAACGTCGCTTCCTCCAGTATCAAGGATAATTTCCTCGTCCTCCTCGAGTTCGCGTACGATTGCTATTACCCGATCTTGAGCAGATTCGACCTCTGACAAACGCTTGGGTCCGAGGAAGGATAGCTGTTCCTCCAAGGCTTCAACCGCTCGTTTGGACATAGTAGAATAAATTATTTTCTTTAACTCGGCAGATGCATTTTTCAATGCGATCACTAAGTCATCTTGATCCACTTCTTTAGTAATTTTACCAACATCTCCAGGGCTTAGCCTTACTAAATCCTCAAAACGGAACATACGTTGCCTGATTGAACCACCAAGTTTGGGGTTTCTTTTTTCAATGCTTTTAAGAAGTTCTTTTCCTTCATCTTTATCAAACCAGTTGAGCATATCAGCCGCAGATTTAACCCCGCCTGTCTTGACCCTTGGAGATTGCCCCTTCTTACCCATTCTTGCACCGAGCGTATTCGCCACAACCTCAATCTGATCAATGGGTGTTGTTTCCATTGAACCAATTCTTTCGATTACCTGCTCCTGTACATTGGGCGGCATCATTTGAAGAACCTCCGAACCTTTATCAGAATCAACATTCGCAAGGATAAATGCAATTGTTTGGGGTTGCTCAAATCTTAACACATTGTAAATCTGCCCAGAATCCATCTCTTTTATGTCATCCATAAAATCGAGTGAATCACGCACCGGCGCAATTCGGTTCATCATGTTATTCGCCTTGTAATCACCGTGAGCGAGCTCAAGTGTTTTTTGGGCAAAATTCAGCCCCCCGAGATTAGAGTTAACACTGGATTCAATCATCTCTGAAAATTCATCCAGAACACAATCTTTTAACTCTTGATCAACTATAGGAAAATTACCGATTTCTTTACAAATTCCTTCTGTATCTTTATTATCAAATCTCTTAAGCAATGTTGCCGAGGCTTCCGGACCAAGTGCGATCATTAAAAGCCCAAGCTTTTGATGCCTCGACATCCGAGAGTATCGATCGAGTGCGGAATCTTCTTCGGTTACTTCCTCCATTACAAAATTATGATCAAATTAGGAAGATGAACCTGTCTCGAGGTACCTGCGGAGTGCAGTACCAACATTGTCAGGTTTTTCTTGAATTAAGTCGTTAAGCAACTCAGGGGTTAAACCGCTTCCTAGAGTTCTTGTCCCACTAAGCATTTGCTGATCGTCTTCATCCAAGACCTGAACTTCAGCTTCGTTTGGCTTAAATTTCTTAAGCATACGAATGAAAATAACAAACATAGCTATGGCAATGACCACGCCTAAGAGTGTTTTCAAATGTGGTCCCCAAGTTTCGACGAAATTTTGAAATTGATTTAAAGTTTCTCCTGCTGGACCAACAAATGCAGGTTGAAATACAACTTCGTGCACAGTCACATGGGTGGTAAGATCAGCCTCCTTATCAAATCTTGCACCAATAGCATTTACAACAGCTTCATGTATACTGCTTATTTCATCTGCAGTTCTGGGAGTTTCGCCCTTTGCAATTAAGACTGCTGCACTTCGCCCAATAATTGCTCCTGGTTCCTGTACCTTTTCAGTTAAATTACGGCTGATTTCATAATCAGTAGTCTTGGACTCTCGGTTTTCATCACTCTTTGCCATAATAGCTTCCTGCTCCGTTGCATCCTGACTTGCAGCCGGTACATTGGCCCCCATTCCTGTAGCGTTATTCTGGGGTTGCGTTTCAACTGTTGTGGCGTTGTCCTTATCAGTCGTTTGTGTTCTTGGGACTTGTCCATCTGGATCGAACTTCTCATCCAAAATTGTGGATGATTGTGTGTCCAAGTTTACAGAAACTTTAGCTACAACTTTATCTCGACCTACAATGCGAGCAAGCATAGTTTCTATTTTCTCCTCAAGTCTTCGTTCCTGCGATTGATAGGCTTTCATCATTTGCCCAGCAACCCCAGCAGCTCCGCTCGCCTCACCTTCCTCTGAAAGTAAATTCCCTTGGTTGTCCATCACAGCAACATTAGATTTATTTACTCCCTTTACGGCTCTTGCTACGAGAAATTGAATAGCGTTAACATTGTTTTTGTCTAAAGTACTTCCTCCTGTATCTACATAAACAGATGCACTAGGACGGTCATTAGGATCTTCGCTAAGGAGAAGATTGTTTTCTGGTTTAACTACGAAGACTTTCGCAGAACGGATCGCGTCCATCATGGTTATAGTTCTGGCTAATTCACCCTGGATCGCACGCGTGTGATTGGTCCTTTGGACGAAATCACTAATACCAAAATTTCCTTCATCAAAAATCTCAAACCCCACATCTCCACTTCTGGGAAGACCTTTCATTGCCAGTTCCATTCTCATTGCTGCACGCTTATCCGCAGGAACTAAGATAGTGTCACCAGATTCACTGTATTCAAACTCAACTTGATTTGATTTCAGGACATCTACTACTTCAGTTAAGTCTTTTGCTTCCGCTCCGCTGACTAAAACTCTCATCTGCGTACTTCCGCCCGACCATGCCAAAATTCCAATACTTAATGCTAAGATGCCCACAATTGCTACAACAAGTGAGAGCTTCCTAGAAGCACTTAAGGCTCCCCAGAGTTCGGTTAATTTATCCAATCTTTCTTTCATGTAAAAATATAGTTATTTAAAATACTAGACCTGCATCCTCATCAATTCCTTATAGGAATCAACAAGCTTATTTCTGACTTCGATCATTAAATTGAACGCAACCCCGGCCTCTTGTGACTTAACTACAGCTTCGTGAATATTGTCTGATCTACCCAAAATAAGATCTTGGGTTTCTCGGGCAGAAATCTTCTTCTTCTGATCAACTCCCTTGATAAAACTCTCAAACATTTGAGAAAAACCTGGTGCGGTAACTCGACTTGTGGGCGTGGTCTTGTCAATAGGTACAAGGTCGATCCCGTTGGAACGCTGAGATTCAGAAATGCCTCCCATCCCCATTTCGCTTGACTTAACAAAACGATCAAGCTGCGTATTTGCTTGGAGGTTAGAGTTTTGGGTGAGCAGATCGCTCAGACTAGGTAAGGATGATATTTCGTTCACAATTTAATTATTTCCCAATTGACATTGCTTGCTGAGCCATTCTCCGAGAGGTTTTGACTACTGTTAAATTAGCCTCATAGGCTCTTGATGCACTGATCAAATCTATCATCTCCCTTGAAACATCGACATTTGGCATTTCAACCATACCGTCATCGTTGGCATGAGGATGCCCGGGATTAAAAATCATACGACCTGGTGTTTGGTCATCATAAACATCGGTAACCCGAACACCTTGGTATAAATTTTCATCAACATATCCGGGGATTCTTCTTTCAGGAGTTTTAATAAATTCTTCAAAAGCCACTTCCTTTCTCTTGTAAACCCCGCCTGAAGCATCTTGGGTTGTATTGGAATTGGCGATATTCTGAGCGATAATTTCAAGTCTTAGTTTTTCAGCAGTAAGTGCACTTCCGGTTGATTCAATTCCTGGTATTAAATTCATTGTCATGGTAAAATACTCCTGTTTTAGATTCTACCCCTTATTGCAGTATTTAATTCCTTGATCGTTCCGCCAACTGCACCGCTTAAATATTCGTAGTTTAAAGCATTACGGTTCACGGCAAGCATCTCCTCATCAAGTTGAACGGTATTACCATCCATGCGGACAGGTTTGGCTTGCCTGTCTTCCATACTTCTTGGCAGTAAACCTTTAACGCGACCAAAATCTTTTCTGTCAACTGCGCGTCTTAATTCAACGGAAAAGGATTCGGGGAGGTCTCTTCTTTTGAAACCAGGTGTCTCAACATTTGCCAAATTATTCGAAAGTGCCTCGTGTCGGAGGTGCGTAGCATCAAGGAGTTTCTTAGAAATTAAGTAATTCTGTTGACTGTATAAATTATCGAGTACGACTGCCATGTGCCCTCACAATGCAATACTTGTGCCAAAATCATTTCAGGTAAAAAGTTTAGATCTCACCCATAAGTTCAGCATTTTTTACAAAGAACAGGGAAGAAAGTAGCATTTTTTTCCTAGGTAGGAATAAATTTCTTATTTCTTTGATGCTCTTACTCGTTCTCCCTTTTCATAAATGTTAAATTAAGATTTACTACAAATTAGTGAAGTCACCAAATTTTGAAAATTGCCAAGTTGGTCTAAGTAAAGACGGAAGAATTGAAAAAGTTTCCGATGCGTTTGCTTCATGGGTTGGTAAAGCACCAATTGATTTAGTCGGCGAAAGCTTTCGGCCTTTTTTCCTTTCTTTGGAGAAAAGTTGGGGTCTAATTTTACCCAAGGATTTTAACAGAAAAGATTTTGAAGCGTTTTTTCCGCTTTCTCCCGATAGTCATAATTCTTCCATTGGCATACATTTTCAAAATATCTGTTATTCAAACATCTCGGTCATTTCACTTTCTCCTGCCCTCGCTCCCCATGACTCCTTAAAGAAAGCCTTCATGGGCGATTTAATGAATGACCCACGGGCGCTAGCCAATACCCTGATACGCCTTCAAAAAGCAGAGAGTCGATTATCGGATTATATAAGTAATTTCCCTGGGATTTTCTTTACGCAGAGACCAGATATGACGTTCAGTTATCTTTCTCGAGGTATTAGTAAACTATTCCCAGATGACCACACTGAACTCGCTCGGAATGGAGGGTTATTTTTAAGTAAAATATTCGAGAAGGACCGCGAGCATTTTCTTAAGGAATTAAATACGAACGGAAAAAACCGTGAAATGTTTAGTTTTACCTATCGAGTTACTATTCCTCCGTCCGGTCAAATTATCTACTTATTGGATGTAAGAACCCCAATAATTACGGCAACACAAAAACTTCTTGGTTACGATGGTGTATTTGTCGATATTACCCGGCAGGCAATTGCAGAGCATAGGCTCTCTAGTTCTGTATGGCGTGAAGGGCTAGCGACTTTGACTAATGGATTAGTTCATGACTTCAGTAATCTCATGTCCGGGATTTACTCGATCAGTGAACTCTATCACGGAATGATGGAGAAGGATGACCCGATGGCAAAAGGAATGGGGCAAATTAAAAAAAGCGCAATGCAGGCTCAAAAACTTGTTCGACGAATTATCGATTTGCATAGAGATAAGGCAGCTTCCCGTACAATACATGACCTCAGGTTACTCCTTAAAGATCAAATGGACCTGGTCGATATTATTATTCCTAGAAGTGCAAAAATAATAACTGATTTCGGTACTGATTCGATGCCTGCATTTATTGAAGAGACAGGATTTCGGCAAGTCATACTAAACTTAGTGATAAATGCAAAAGATGCCATTGAACGAAATGGCAAAATAAAGATCACTTTAAAATGTGTAAAAAAAGGTCAGCGAATTATGATAGGCTCTAGAGG
>CBFHYW010000054.1:0-8775 GCA_965660135.1 Opitutales bacterium | reverse complement strand
GGGCTATTCTGCCCCGGTTCGGTTAAGGTTCCTCGAAGTTTTCGCATTTCTTCGAAGCTCAAATCGCATACAAAAGCTTTTCCATCCTCAATTAATTTTTTTGCCCATTCAAAAAGCTGATCGAAATAATCTGATGCATGAAATAGTCGTTCATCCCAATCAAACCCAAGACAGCGAACATCTTCCTTGATTGCCTCTGCATACTCGGTTTTCTCCGCAACTGGATTTGTATCATCGAGCCTTAAATTGCATAACCCACCAAATTCCTTGGCTATTCCAAAATTAAGACAAATACTTTTGGCATGCCCCAAGTGTAAGTAGCCATTAGGTTCGGGAGGAAACCGGGTATGGATTCGCCCATTATTTTTGGCATTTGTCTTATCTTCTTTAACCCGCGAACGGATGAAATCCAGACTTTTTTCAGCTTCTTCAGCACTCATAAATAGTTCAGTTAATCGGTGTGTGTTAAAAATTAAGTTTAATCAATTCGGTTGCCATATTTAGCCCGGTATTCTTTTTCCAGTGATTTTAGTCTTTTTTTACTCAACCCTGCTCCTTCTGCACTAAGAAGACCCAATGCATTACGCAGTCTAACACGAACGAGGTCCGGACCTAGAATGGTCATCGCATCAAAAAGGGGTAGGGACACTTTTGCTCCACTCATTGCCTGAAAAAACAAGGGCAGAATTTCTTTCAGCTTTTTACCTTCGATCTCTGCAATTTTTTGAAATATCTTGGATATTGCATCTCTTTCCCATCCGGTTATTTTTTCCAGTTCCCACTCGAAAATCTTAAGTAATTTACTTGCTTCATCGGGTTCAATTTTTCCAACTAGTTCATTCAGAACAATTGTTGGCTGTTCATTAAAAAGAAAACCGGCCAAGGGTAAAAAATCGGAAAAGTTTTCCAACCTCTGCAAGGCATGAGGAATGATCTTTTGCATGAAGTCGGAATTGAATTTCCATTCGATCAAACGATTGACCACTTCCTTTTCAGTCAGTTGTTCTCTAAGATAACGTCCGTTGAGCCATTTTAATTTGGCCAGGTCAAAAATGGGCCCGCCCAAGCTCATTCTTTTAATTTCAAAGCTTTCGCATAGCTCATCTATGGAGAAGATTTCTCGTTGATCGGGCAGGGTGTATCCCATCATTCCCAAATAATTACACATCGCTTCAGGCAAAAAGCCTGCATCGCGATAATAATTGATCCCAGTTGGGTTTTTTCTTTTGGAAAGCTTCGATTTGTCAGGATTCCTGAGAAGGGGGAGATGAGCAAATACAGGAGGTTCCCATTCAAAATATTGATAGAGTAAAATGTGTTTAGGTGTACTGCTGATCCATTCCTCGCCTCTGATTACATGACTGATTTGCATCAGGTGATCATCCACAACATTAGCAAGGTGATAGGTTGGAAACCCATCCGATTTTTGTAAAACCTGATGGTCGATTTGTTTCCACTCGATCTTAACTTCTCCACGAAGTTCATCGTGAAAGGAGCATTCTCCATCATCTGGGACTTTCAGGCGAATTACATATTTTTCTCCCGCCTGTATTTTTTCCTGTATCTCTTCCTTGCTAAGGCCCAAGCAATGTCCGTCATATCGAGGTGTTTCTTTTGCCTGCATTTGCTTTGCTCGGACTTGATCCAGTCTTTCCGGGGTGCAGAAACATGGGTATGCATGTCCTTTGTCCAGTAGTAATTGAACATACTTACTGTATATTTCATTCCTTTCACTCTGTCTGTATGGACCGGCATTTCCTTCGCGGTCGGGTCCCTCGTCCCACTCTAATCCGAGCCATTGTAGGGATTCCAAAATAGCTTGTTCTGATTTTTTCGTGGAACGTTTTTGATCAGTGTCTTCAATTCGAAGGATCATTTGTCCATTATGTTTTCGAGCAAAAGCCAGATTAAATAAAGCCATGTACGCGGTTCCAACATGGGGAGCCCCAGTGGGGGAAGGTGCAATTCGAGTTCTTACAGGACGGGTCATATGAAATAGTACTTCTTTACAGATAAGGTTTAAGAAGGACGAACAAAATCTGACAGTTCAATTTCTTGCAATGATCTACAATTCAAGTTAATCCAATAAATTGTGAAAGTTTTTATAGCGGGTGCAAATGGGAAAGTGGGAACAATTTTGTCTGGTAAGCTTTGGGGAGCCTCGGGTTTTTCGCCCGTCGCCTTAATTCGAGATAATCTTCAACAAATGAAATTTACCGGATTAGGAGTTCCCTCCGTGCTTGGAGATTTAGAGCAAGGAGTCTCTTCCTTTTTAACTGACTTGGATGCTGTTGTTTTTACAGCCGGCTCTGGTGGTCACACTGGGCCTGAGAAAACAACGGATGTCGATCAGAATGCCGCTATTAAATTAATTGGGGACTGCGAGAAAGCAGGAGTGAAAAGATTTGTAATGGTCAGTGCGATTGGAGCTGACCCAAATAGTGAATCTACTCGCATTCAACATTACCTTCGGGCAAAGGGAGTGGCTGACTCGCGGCTCCGCTCATCCACTTTGGATTACACCATTCTCGCTCCGGGTACTTTGATCAACGAACGAGGAACCGGAAGGGTACAAGTAGCTGAAGAGCTGGGGTTCCACGGCTATTTACCACGGGAGGACTTGGCGGATTGTATTGTCGAATGTTTGAGGAATTTTAATACTATTGGCCGAACGATTCAGGTGGTCTCTGGAGGGGAGAAGCTCAAAGATGCCTTCATTGGTTTAGTTGGAGGGGCATTACCGCCAATTGCTTAATTGGAAGTAAATCATTTCTTGTCTTTTTGAAGAAATTACTTACTGAGTGGGTGATGGAATTATTAAAGTACTTGCCCATTTTGTTAATCTCCCACTTTTCATTCGCCGCCTCCCCAACTCCGGTCCTGGTTAATGCTCAATGTCCATTTTCACAAAATCCAGTTGATCCCTCACAAACACTTTCTTACGGCGTATGTTGTGGTAATTGTCTCAAGAAAGCCACCTCCAACCTGGTAGAATTCCTCAAGAAGGCTAAGCCAAACAACAAAACCTGCCCCCTCTCTGCTAAACCGGTCAGAAAAACCATTCACATCGGATTTTGTTGCTCAAAATGTAAAAAGAAAGCTTCTTCTTGAGTTGTTTTTTCGATTGGATTTGATTAAGTTCAACAAAATATTTTAAAAGGGCTCCTAACGGGGTTTTTTTTTGCCCTTAAATACAGTTTACTACTTTCCCATGCCTAGAAGAAACGATATAGAACATATTTTAATCATTGGTTCCGGTCCAATCATCATTGGGCAGGCTTGTGAATTTGATTACAGTGGAGCTCAAGCTTGCAAAGCTCTCAAGGAAGAGGGATACCGAGTTTCTCTGGTAAATAGTAATCCGGCCACAATTATGACGGACCCCGAGTTCGCAGATGCGACCTATGTTGAACCGTTAACTGTGGAAAGTGTCCGCGAAATTATCATAAAAGAGAGACCTGATGCTCTTTTACCAACGCTTGGTGGCCAGACCGGGCTTAATTTATCCCTAGAACTTTACCATGCCGGTATTCTTGAGGAGTTTGGGGTTGAAATGATTGGTGCAAAGCCCGAAGCCATCAAGAAGGGGGAAGATCGCGAACTTTTTAAACAAGCTATGCTCGACATCGGATTAGATGTAGCTCGATCTTTTTCAGTTACCACTGTTGAGCAGGCTCGCGAGCATTTAGATGAACTCGGCGACTTTCCGATTATTATCAGGCCTGCATTTACCCTTGGCGGTACGGGAGGCGGAATTGCTTATAATCGTGAGGAGTTTGATGAAATGCTCCGAAATGGCCTAGACGCATCCCCGATCACTCAAGTGTTGATCGAAGAATGCCTACTCGGTTGGAAGGAGTATGAGATGGAGGTCATGCGCGACTACAAAGATCAATGCGTGGTGATTTGTTCGATTGAGAATTTTGATCCAATGGGAGTTCATACTGGTGATTCAATCACTGTGGCACCAGCCATGACACTCACTGATAAAGAGTTTCAGTTAATGCGCGATGCATCTTTTGCATGCATTCGTGAAATTGGGGTTGAGACTGGTGGCAGTAACATTCAATTTTCTACCGATCCTAAGACTGGAAGAATGGTGGTTATTGAAATGAATCCACGGGTTTCCCGTAGTTCGGCACTTGCATCCAAGGCTACGGGTTTTCCTATAGCTAAATTTGCTGCTAAATTAGCGGTTGGTTATTCCTTGGACGAACTTCAAAATGATGTAACGAAACAAACGCCCGCCTGTTTCGAACCTTCTATTGATTATGTGGTAACTAAGATTCCCCGTTTCACATTCGAGAAATTTCCTGAAGCTGATTCCACTCTTACCTCAGCGATGAAATCTGTAGGGGAAGCCATGGCTATTGGCCGAACTTTTAAGGAGTCTTTTCAAAAGGCTCTCCGATCTTTGGAGATTGGATTGAAGGGATTTGAGGCCGGTAAATTACGAGATGAGGTATTAGATGCATCTTCTCTTCGGGCAGGAGTTAAAAGGCCCTCTGCAGAACGACCTCAGTTTCTTTATTGTGCACTGGAGTCCGGTATGTCTGCTAAGCAAATTTCAGAAAAATCTGGTATTGATCCCTGGTTTACCGAGCAATTGAGTGAGATTTATGAACTTCAGGAAACCCTCAAGGCAATGGGGCTGTCTGATGTGGATTACGAATCATTAAGAGCGGCCAAGGAGTTTGGTTTTTCCGATGCTCAGTTAGCAGAATTCTGGTCTTGTGATTCATTTGAAGTTAAAAAGAAAAGGGAATCAATAGGGATCCCCACCACTTTTCGTTTAGTTGATACCTGCGCTGCAGAATTTGAAGCTTTTACGCCTTACTATTATTCCTCGTACGGAGATGAGAACGAAATTAGCTCATCCTCGAAAAAGAAGATTATGATTCTTGGTGGTGGGCCAAATCGAATAGGGCAGGGGATTGAATTCGATTATTGCTGTGTTCATGCATCCTTTGCATTGAGAGAGGCTGGTTTTGAAACCGTAATGGTAAATTCTAATCCTGAAACAGTTTCAACTGATTACGATGTTTCCGATCGATTATACTTTGAGCCACTTACTTTGGAAGATGTACTCGAAATTTATCACCAGGAGAAATGTGACGGTGCAATTGTACAATATGGGGGACAAACTCCGCTTAATTTAGCTAGTGGTTTAGAGGCGGCGGGAGTAAATGTGATTGGCACCTCACCAGAAAGCATTGATTTAGCCGAGGATCGGGAAAAATTTAAACAAATCCTTAATCAGATCGGCCTTAAGCAACCAGAGAATGAAACGGCTTTGGAGCCAGAAGATGCAAAAGATGCAGCTGCTCGTATTGGATATCCTGTTTTGTTGCGCCCATCTTTTGTCTTGGGTGGTCGGGGAATGTTTATTGTATATGACGAGAAGGAATTGGAAAAAGTTGTTAAAGAGGCTTTTGCAGTGGCTCCTGGTAAACCCGTCCTACTCGATAAATTTTTAGAAGAAGCAATTGAATTGGATGTGG
Source organism: Opitutales bacterium (assembly GCA_965660135.1). Taxonomy (GTDB): domain Bacteria; phylum Verrucomicrobiota; class Verrucomicrobiia; order Opitutales; family Seribacteraceae; genus Seribacter. Next base: position 3,274 of record CBFHYW010000054.1, on the reverse strand, counting down.
ATTGTATTTCTGATGGAGAAACAACAGTTGTCGGAGGTATGCTTCAACACATTGAATTTGCAGGCGTGCACAGTGGAGATGCAGCCATGGTTCTTCCTCCTCACGATTTACCCAAGGAGATGATTGATGAAGTCAGACAGGCCTCCTATGATCTTGCGAAAGCCCTCAAGGTGATCGGGTTGATGAATATTCAATTTGCGATTAAAGATGGTGAATTATATCTAATAGAGGTTAACCCACGAGCCTCTAGAACGATTCCATTCGTGAGCAAGGCAATTGGTGTACCCTTGGCAAAACTCGGTGCCCGAGTAATGGCAGGTGCCAAATTAAAAGATCTTGGATTTACTGAAGAAATTGAACTTAAGCATTGGGCAATTAAGGAATCTGTTTTTCCATTCAATCGCTTTCCCGGTTCTCCGATCGTACTTACACCAGAAATGAGAAGTACTGGAGAGGTAATGGGGCAGGATGAAGATTTTGGGATGGCCTTTGCAAAAACTCAGATGGCGGCCAAGCCCTCCCTGCCCATGGAGGGGAATGTATTTCTCAGCGTAAAGGATTCAGACAAAGAAAAAGCTCTTCTCGTAGCACAAGGATTATCTGAACTTGGATTCTCATTTTATTCAACTGAAGGGACTTCAGAGTTTCTAAAAAAGCATGGAATTGAATCCCAGAGCGTACAGCGGATAAGTGAAGGTCGTCCCAACGTCGCTGACTTGATTAAGAACGGTAAAGTTCAGCTTGTTATTAATACACCATTGGGATTGATTCCTCGATTGGATGAAAATGGGATTCGGAGTGAAGCGGTCCTTCATGGAGTTCCGGTTATTACCACTTTAGGTTCTGCTTTTGCTGCACTTGATGGTATTCGATCACTTAAGGACCGAAAGTTTTCAGTAAAATCTCTTCAGGATTATTCCCGTTCTTAGCAATGAGCTCGGTCACCGCATTGCTTTATGGTTCCGACCGTCCAGGGATTGTGGCAAGGGTTGCTGGCTGGATTCATGAGCGTGGAAGTAATGTTTTACATGCTGACCAGCATTTAGATCGCCAGGAAAATGTTTTTTTTCAGCGGGTGGAATGGGAGACTGCACCCTCAGTTCATGCTCGTGAAGAAGGGGTCGCATTTCAAAAAATGGCTGAGTCTGAATTAGGGATGAATGTTCGGATTGGTTATGACAATGATCGTCCAAAAATTGGTATTATGGTTTCTAAAGCAGATCACTGCTTTCATGACCTTGCATTGCGGGTACGTTCCCGGGAATGGAATGCCGAGATTGCTGGTGTTTTGTCCAATCACCAAGATTTGGGGAATGTATCTGAATCCTATGGTTTCTCTTTTCAGTACTATCCACTTTCGGCCGAGACCAAGGATAATGTGGAGAGTAGGCAGATCGAATGGATTAAGGAACAGAAAATTGAACTTCTCATTCTTGCTCGGTATATGCAGATTTTAAGTGAGGATTTCCTTGCGAATGTAGGTTGTCCTGTAATCAATATTCACCATTCATTTTTGCCCTCTTTTGCAGGTGCCAAGCCCTACCATCAAGCTTACACAAGAGGCGTGAAATTAATTGGAGCTACCGCGCACTATGTAACCGAAGACTTGGATGAAGGTCCGATAATTGGACAGGATGTAACCCGGGTCAGTCATCGCCATGGCCCCAAGGATTTGATTGAAAAAGGGCGTGATCTTGAAAAATTAGTTCTCTCCACGGCAGTCCGTAGGCATTTACAGAATCGTGTGCTTGTTTATCAAAATAAAACGGTAGTTTTTGATTAGCGAACCTGATAACTGTTTTTCTATTTTTATCTGAATAAGGTCTTCATCGGCTTGACCGTTGGAAGTTACCGTCCTAGTCATTTAGTCATGAAAATACATGCTCTGCTTTTCTTTTCCCTTATTACATTCTGCTTTGGAAAACGTCCAAATATCCTCTTTATTCTCACCGATGATCAGGCACCTCATACCTTATCCAGTTATGGTAATCAAGTTTGCCAGACTCCAAATATAGATAAACTTGCTGCATCGGGTATCGTTTTAGATCAGGCATATCATATGGGTTCAATGAGTGGTGCAGTTTGCTCACCTTCTCGCACGATGATCATGAGCGGGCGCACTCTTTGGCATTTGCCTCCCCGTGGGAAGAAGCATCTTAAGCAGGAGGAAGGAAAGGTTTCAGGAGTTGAGATTCTTAATAATACCCTCCCTGCAGTTTTTAATCGTGCTGGTTATGAAACCTTTCGAACATGTAAAAATGGAAATAGTTATTCACTGGCAAACGGACTTTTTCAAATTGTTCAGGATAAAAGCTGTCGAAATGCAGATGAGGAAAGTGGGAGTCAATGGCACGGTAAGCAGGTTCTTAATTATTTAAATGACCGATCAACGCAGGATAAAAAGAAGCCATTTTTTATTTATTTTGGATTCTCACATCCTCACGATGCACGAAACGGGCGTGATGATTTACTTAAGAAATATGGGGCTGAAAATGTCAATAAACCTCCAGCAGGGTTGAATGAGAACGCTCCCAAGCTTCCAGTGAGTTGGCTGCCGGAACACCCTTTTCATCATGGACACCCCCAATTACGTGATGAAGTGAGAGTTCCGGGCGTCTTAACTTCACGTACGGAAGCCACTGTTCGAAATGAACTTGGCCGGGAGTATGCATGTATTGAAAATATTGATGACCAAGTCGGATTGGTTATTCAAAAATTGAAAAGCATAGGTGAATTTGAGAATACCTATATTTTTTACACTGCAGATCATGGGATTGCTGTGGGAAGGCATGGATTAATGGGTAAACAGAATTTGTATGAGCATTCATGGAAAGTACCCTTTATAGTAAGTGGACCGGGAATCAAAGCCGGCAGTCGGGCTAGGGGAAACAGTTACCTACTCGATGTGTTACCCACCTTATGCGATCTTTCTGGGCTTTCGATTCCTTCAACTGCACAAGGAAAAAGTTTGAAACCCGTCCTGATGGGGAAGAAACAAACTGTCCGTTCCGTTTTATATGGTGCTTATTGTGGAGGTACGAAACCGGGAATGCGTTGTGTTCGAAAAGGGGACTGGAAACTCATTAAATATGATACACTTGATGGAAAAGTTCGAGAAACTCAGCTTTTTAATTTGAAGAGCAATCCAAACGAATTACTGATTGAGCATCATGCAAAGGAAGTGGTTGCAAAGACCGGAAATCAACCATCCAAAATCCAGGTCAATTTAATCAATAATCCAGCATATGCGAAGAAATATGCTGAAATGGAAGTC
>CBFHYW010000053.1:0-8921 GCA_965660135.1 Opitutales bacterium | reverse complement strand
TCCTAAATTAATTTAAAACATGACCTCAGTTATTCCCAAAGAAAAAACCGAACTAATCACTAATTTAAAAACTTCCTGCGATGCACTGCTCGATAAAAAAGCAGAAGATGTTGAACTCCTCTACTTTGGTGAAAAGTCATCGCTGACCGATTGCTTTATTATTGCCACCGGTAATTCAAATCCTCATCTCAAAGCACTTCGTGACAATGTTGAGAAAACTCTTAAAGAACATGGAGTGGAATTATTTTCCAAGGACCGCTTTCAACCAAGCGGATGGTTAGTAATTGATGCCATTGATTTTGTAGTTCACCTCTTCTCTAAGGATCAGCGTGAAAATTACGCGATTGAACAACTTTGGAAGGATGCTGCTCATCTAACCGTTAAGGATCTCTAAAAAACTTTTTGCCCCGCCCCACCCTTCGCTTGACGAAAACTAAGATTTTCTTTGGGTTTGAAATTAATTAAATATAAAAAGATCAGTAATCCTAATTCTTAATCTTTCATATCATGACCAACCGTAGATCCTTCCTCAAACAAGCAACTCTTGCCTCCGCCCCTTTCATTCTTCCTTCCCACATCTGGGCGGCCAAAGGAGATAACTCACCCAACAACCGAATCAATATTGCCATTATCGGCCCGGGGAAAATGGGTCGTGGTCATGCTAACTTTCTAGTACGCAACCCCAGGGTTCAACTCACTGGGTTTGCTGAGATTGCGGATGTACGAACCAAGCACACAAAGGAACTCATCGAGAAGCATTACTCTAAAAATACTCCGGGAAAAAAATGGAAGGGCTTAAAGATAACCAAAAACTATCTGGAACTATTAGAAGACAAATCACTCGATGCCGTACTCATCGCCACCCCCGACCACTGGCATGGTGAAGCCACAATCCGCGCTGCCCGCGCTAAAAAGCATGTGTATTGTGAAAAGCCCATCTCTTTAACCATTAAGGAAGGCCGAGCAATGGCCAATGCAGTGAAAGAAAACAAGATCGTCTTTCAAACCGGTAGCCAGCAACGCACTCAATACGGAGGGAAATTTCGCCGCACCGTTGAAATGGTACGTAGTGGTGCGATCGGAGAGCTGAAAAAAATTCGGGTCTGCGTGGGTAATCCACCTGTCCCATGCGATCTTCCCACTGAACCCATTCCTGACGGAATTGACTGGGATGCATGGCAAGGACCTGCTCCAGTTCGTGGTTACAATAAAATCCTTTGCCCCGATGATGTTCACAACCACTTTCCAGCCTGGAGAAGGTACCGTGAATACTGTAACGGGGGGCTAGCCGACATGGGAGCACATCACTTTGATATCGGACAATGGGCAATGGATGCTGATAACACAGGTCCGGTAAAAATTATCCCACCCGAGGAAGGAACACGTGACCTTAAAATGATTTATAAAAACGGAGTGGAAGTTGTACACGGAAACACTCCTGATTGGCGAGGAGGAACCATTTTTTATGGCACTGAGGGAACCATCTGGGTGGACCGCGGACCATGGAAATCGGATCCCGAAAATTTGATTAAAGACTACAAAACAACGGTAAACTTACGCCAACCCAAGAATCATCATGATGACTGGATCGACTGTATTCACAACGGAGAGATGCCCATGGCCCATGTCGAAGCAGGTCACCGTACAGCTACCCTTTGCCAACTCTGTAATATCGGATACGAACTCCGTCGTGAACTTACCTGGAATCCTGTAAAAGAACAATTCGAAGGAGATAAGGAAGCGAACAAGCTTACCGACCGTAAGCGTCGAAAAAAATGGTATCGGATCTAGTGCTGATTTAGGATTGTTAATCAAAAATTTCAGAAATACCTGAAAATTCCATCATAATTATCAATCCAGAAGAGCTAGGGCATTCGGAGGTTGAACTAGCTAAACTCATTCTGATTTTATAATAAAAGGCATTAATAAATATCCAGTTACTGCCAATAGGATAACACCAAAAATAAACGAACCTGATACCAATGAGCGAAGCCCAACCATACCCAAAACAATTCCAAAAAGTAAGCGGGATCCCTTGTTCAGAATATTTTGACTCTCCTCAAGGTTCTTCTTTCTAGAGTTTGCATTTTGAACTCGGTCTTGGATAAGGATTTCCTTTTCTTCACTAGTTAAAGAATCTGCACCGTACTCATAACGCTTATCCCGAATTCGTTCCACCTCAATGTAATCAAGTTCCTGTTTCTCTTTTGGTAATGGCAATGATGGAATTGGCGGTGGTTTTGATTCCCCTTCAATTGTTGGCTTTAAAAGATCGGGCACAGAGTCAACCTGTAACTGATCCAAAGAATTATTTTCCTTCTTATTATCTAAATTTTCTTCAGATTTAAAAGTGGGGGGTTCAATATTTACTTCCCCTGCTTGTTCGGGCTCTAAATCATCTTTCTTACCATCAGAAAGATGATCTTTATTGACTTCCTCCTCTGATACTTGAAGTGGTAAACCTTCAGTGCTTTCCTTCTTTTTCTCGTCAATCGATTTAAAATTATCCTCGGGTTTATTATTTTCTACTGGAACTGCGCGAACACTAGCCTTCTCACCTTTAGATTCTTCAATCACTTTTTTTTCATTCTCAACCGAAGAAGGCTCAGTCAATGGCTCAGCCTCGTGACCAATTTCATCTTCAGGTTTATCATCAAATAACTGCCCCAAAACCACCCGTTGATATAAATTATCCAACTCAAGCACAATAACATCGCATTCGAACTCTTCCTTTTCCTCTAAAGCTTCTACCCACTGATTCTTGCTTGGAGAGAAAATAATTGAACACTCCAAGTCCTCATTGACGAATTCGGCAATTAGAGTTTGACCATTGGAGTACTTAGAGTCGAAACGATTCGTAAAAGTTCTGGAAGTACTCAGGAAGCGAAAGACTAACGAAAAGGATTGACCGATAAAAGGGGCTAGAATTGCTTCTGACTCTGAACTCAATCGCCTATGTTGCTTAATATCTTTTAATACATCAGTTAATTTTTTGTTGTTCACGATAAAACTATCATAACCAACAATTCAATTATTGGGCTATTATAAAATTTTGAATTTTAAATAATCAGGCAATTCATAGTCGATAGTAAATCGGCTTTGCACTCACACTCTCCATTAAATGAGGTCATTCCCCCGTGCGATATAGATTATGAATAAAGCTTAATACCTTTATCTGTGTATACCCAACAAATCTGCCCTTGTCGTAACCAATTCCAAAATTCAGGATGAAGAAAAGAGTAATTAAAAACATGCACATGTTGATTTTCCTTCGTCCTTGAAAAGTAAGGATTAGCAATACAAATGAATGATTACGAAAGATCATTTGAATTCCATTTTTCTATTCCAAGAAAAAAGAAGAAAACTTACCGTTCAAAACTCCGCTCTTGCCAAAAACTAAAGTTGCGATCATTTTGTTTTTCTTAGTTGCCCGGATGGCGGAATTGGTAGACGCGCTGGATTCAAAATCCAGTTTCCGCAAGGAAGTGAGGGTTCGACCCCCTCTCCGGGTACCATTTCCATCCAACCTTTTGAATGCAACCATACGTAGAGGGCGCGAGTCCGACATGTCCTCACTGCGGGACATTATTAACCACTACATTACAGAGTCAGCGGTGACCTTTGAAATGGTTGAAATGTCACTGGAAAATCGCCAAACTTGGTTTACCCAGTTCACTGAAGACGGTCGGTACCAACTAATGGTAGTCGAACGCGAGGGAGAAGTAGTTGGATACGCAGCAAGTTTACGCTTTCACCTTCGCCCGGCATATGCTCCGTCAGTCATGACCAGTATATATCTTCGCCCCGACCAAGTCGGTCAGGGAATTGGGGAAAATGTTTACTCCGCTCTCCTCAACGAGTTAAAAAAAGTGGATGAAGTACACCGGGCTTATGGACTTGTGGTTCTGCCCAATCCGGGTTCAGAAAAATTACACGAAAAACTAGGCTTCCAAATAGCCGGTCTTCTACACGAAGGTGGATACAAATTTGGAAAGTATCACGATGTTCGAATGTACGAGCATCGATTGGGGAAATAGGCTAAATTATCCCCACCCGAAAATTATTTTATAACTTAACCAGGGAGCAAATCACTCACCAAGGTGCGTTCCTCATATAGCTCGTTGACCGAAGCATCAATCTTGCCACGAGCAAATTCATTTACAGCTACATCCTGAACAATTTCCCATTTTTCTCCGTCCGAACGCACAGGGAAGGATGTAATAAGTCCTTCCTTGGTGCCATAACTGCCATCAGAGGCCACACATACGCTATTCCAATCACCATTCGGCGTTGGCGTGGTTAATGAACGAACAGTCGCAATCGCTGCATTGGCAGCGGAGGCAGCGGATGAAGCTCCACGAGCTTTTATAATCGCAGCTCCGCGTTGCTGAACGACTGGGATAAATTCATTCTGGGCCCAATCTTCGTCCGCAATCACATCATGTGCTGGTCGTCCGCCAATTTGAGCATTGTAGTAGTCAGGATACTGAGTAGCTGAATGATTTCCCCAAATGGTCACATTCGAAACTTCGGACACTTGTACACCTGCCTTTGCCGCCAATTGAGCTGCTGCCCGGTTCTCATCGAGACGGGTCATTGCAAACCAACGATCACGAGGGACATCCGGTGCATTATTCATAGCAATTAAACAATTAGTATTGCAGGGATTACCAACCACGAGAACACGTGCATCAGAGGCAGCGTTCGCCTGAATGGCCTGCCCCTGACCTGTGAAGATTTTCCCGTTAATACCAAGCAGGTCGCCTCTCTCCATACCAGCTTTACGGGGAACACTGCCCACAAGCAGGGACCAGTTCGCTCCTCCAAAACCTTCGTTTAAATCGCAAGTTGGGCGTATATCCTTAAGTAAAGGAAAAGCACAGTCATCCAACTCCATACAAACTCCTTCAAGTGCTTTCATTCCAGGTTCAATTTCAATTAGATTGAGAGCAACCGGTTGGTCGGGGCCGAAAACGGCTCCGGACGCGATACGAAAAAGAAGGGAGTAACCAATTTGCCCAGCGGCTCCAGTTACAGCTACACGGATGGGTGCTTTATCATTCATAAATTTAATATATATTAGGATTAAAAAAGAGAATTAAGAAAAACGAGCCTTATCCACTACATCGGCAGCTTGACGAAGGCAAGCCTCAGTGCTTGCCCAATCGATACATCCATCGGTAATTGAAACTCCATAATCTAACTCTTCCAACGATCGGGGGAAAGATTGACTGCCTGCGTTTAAATGACTTTCAATCATCACTGCATGAACTGAATCTGCACCGTTTTTGATCTGTGCAAGCACATCATCCAGCACATCAGGTTGACGACTTGGATTTTTTCCGCTGTTTGCATGGCTACAGTCAACCATAATGGAAACTGGTGCATTGGCTGAGCAAAGAGCTTCCTCTGCCGAACGCACATATTCTACTCCATAATTGGGACCGTTGCTTCCGCCGCGAAGAATGAGCTGACAATCTGGATTTCCTCCGGTGGTTACTGCGGAGGCACGACCATCTTCAGTAATTCCCAAAAAGGTCTGACTCATGGTCGCGGCGACGATACCATTAACCGCCGCCTTCAAGTCACCACCTGTTGCATTTTTAAAACCAACTGGCATAGAAAGCCCCGATGCCATTTGGCGGTGAGTCTGAGACTCTGATGTACGGGCACCTATCGCGGACCAGCAGAGAGAATCAGCAATATACTGAGGAGTGATGGGGTCAAGCAGTTCAGTCGCAGTAGGAATCCCCATATCCAAAACCTCGCCAAGGAATTGACGTGCAATACGCAACCCTTCTGGAATATCGCAGGTCCCATTGAGCTTGGGATCCATAATTAATCCCTTCCAACCGACAGTTGTGCGCGGCTTTTCAAAATAAACCCGCATAACCAGCAGTAGTCGATCCTTGAGTTCATCAGCTAATTTGGCAAAGCGTTCGGCATATTCTCGACAGGATTTAAGATCATGAATTGAGCAAGGCCCGACAACTGCGAGCAAACGAGGATCGTCCCCATGTATAAGGGCGTGAAGAGCATCCCTTGACTGGCGAACAAATGCCATCTGCCCCGACGAACGAGGTATGGCATCACACAATTCTACCGGTGCAGGTAAAGGCTCGGAATTTGTAATTCTTAAATTTGTAACGGTATCCACAACGAACCACCATAAATGGGAAGCTTGCATGAACAAGCTAAACTTTTAGGATTAGCAAGTTAATGGACACTTTTTTTTGTAAAACATCTCCCAAGGGAGTCATTCGAGCAATTGGAGAAGATGCTGAAGATTATCTTCAAAGCCAATGGAGTATAAACTTACGAAAGCTTAAAATAGGCGGAGTTCGCTACGGCCTGCGATTATCGACAAAAGGAAAAGTCATGGCTGATGCTTATTTCCTCCGCGTAGACAATGAGGAATTTCTTCTTGTTAGCAAGGAATGTGAAGCAAATGATTTACTACTTTTACTTAAAGAAAATATCGTGGCTGATGAGATTGAATTTATTAATGAAAGCGAAAATTGGAAACTTCTATCCTTCTGGACGAATGACAAATCAACCGGCCCAATTATCTCTCCGCTGGAAAAGCCCGAAAAAAACTCATTTTTGAAAATTAAGAGTAATCTTATTTTTGAAGATTTTCGGGTTGGAACGAATACATTTTGTGTTTTAACGCCCGAGGGTGAAGAAAACAATCCGTCTGCACAGGCTAAGGAAACCGATTTTAAATCTTTAGAACGGCGACGAATAGAAGCTGGTCTCGCATCTGTCCCACAGGAAATCGGAGCAAATGACCTACCTCAGGAAGGCCGCATGGAGATCGTTGCAGTGGATTTTGATAAAGGGTGTTATCTCGGCCAGGAAGTTATGGCCCGCATACATGCAATGGGAAAAGTTCGAAGATTGGTATATCCAATTTCATGGGACGGCTCTAAATGCCCCACTCTACCCGCAACCTTATTTGCAAATGGCAGAAAAGTTGGATTTGTAAAAAGTCTATTTCAAATCACTGAAAAAGAATGGTTCGGAATGGCAATCATTCATGAAAATGGCATCAGCACATTCGAAAATGAGGGATTGCAAATCGAGGAAATCAGCGAGGGCAGGATTAAAAAACTATGAGGGAAGAAAAGGAAGTCCAAGAAATTGCTAAATTATTTTTAAATTTAGGTGCGGAAGAAAAAATGGCTACGCAAATGGCAAAACAATTACTCAAACGGGCAGAACAAAGATCAGAAAATGAAAAAATTACCAAAACTTTGGCATTAAAGGAATTACTCGAAGTTGCAATTTACGGTGCACAGGGAAGGCTAAAACCAAGTGATGAAGCGAATTCCGCCACTAAAAACGCCTAAATACTAGAAAAATAAGTAGTTTTGAAAAAAAAAGTTTGACCAAGTGCCCGAAAACACAGAGCAATAAAGCTGTTTAACTCATATAACAATACCTGTAAACAAAAGGAAAAATAAATGAATAAAGGTCAACTCGTAGAAGCAGTACAGAAAAACTTAGGCAAGGATACAACCAAAGCAGCAGCAGAAGCAGCGCTTAATGCTGTAATTACCAGCATAACGAAAGCGGTAAAAAAAGAAAATGTTCAAATTATTGGTTTCGGCACATTTTCCGTTGTAAAGCGTAAAGCTCGTTCTGGTATTAATCCACAAACTCGTGAGAAGATCAGAATCAAGGCTTCTAAGTCAGTAAAATTCAAGCCCGGAGCAAAGCTCAAAGCAGCTATATAATTGCTTGAATCATATACCCCTTTTAAACCCGCGGGTAACCGTGGGTTTTTTTTGGATCGTTAATTAAACTCAAAATGAACTCAAAACCACCTCAAGAACATGCTCAAAAGGCTTATGTAGAATTTATGAAAGATGCGGTGGCCTCCTTTGCTCCCGGTCGCATTGAATTTTTGGGCAATCACCTCGACTACAATGGCGGAGTCGTTCTTGGAACTGCAATCAACGCAGGGATTTATGCTTTAGCACAACCGAGAAAAGATTCGTCTTACAGCTTATTCAGCGAAAGTTTTGAGGGCTCTGAGATTACTGGTTCCATTGAGAAAATCGAAAAGCTTACCGGAGCAGAAAGCTGGGGGAATTATTGTTTGGGTGTTTTGCATGTTTTGCAGAAAAAGGGATTAGCTCCTGATAAGGGGTTTTCCTTAACTCTCACTACCGACCTGCCGATGTCTGCGGGCTTAAGTTCAAGTGCAGCAGTTGAACTTGCCACTTGCCAATGCCTTCTTCAATTAGCCAAGCAAGAAGTGCCTAAAGAGGAACTGGTTAAGATCTGCCGACAGGCAGAAAACGAATGGGTGGGTTTACCCTGCGGAATACTTGATCAAGGCACTTCAGCATTTGGAGAAAAAAATCAACTTGTTCAGATTGACTGCGACAATGAGAAGTACACCACCCTACCCCTTCCTGCTAACACCCGGTTTTGGATTTTTGATTCGGGCATCAAGCATGACTTAGTCGATTCTCTTTACGGAACAAGAAATCAGGAGTGCATGGATGCTTTACAAATTTTACAAAAAGTTAAGCCAGACCTACAGCACCTTGCGATGTGTCCAATCCCTTTGATACAGAATGCCGTTATGCGTGATGACATAAGAAAACGAGCACTTCATGTGGTCCAGGAACAGGAACGAGTCCATAAATTCACAACAGCTCTCAAAGATGGAGTAGAAACAAAAGAGCTTGGTCCCTTCTTAACATCGTCCCATCAAAGTTCTTCAACCTTGTTTGAAAACAGTATGCCTGAACTCGACTTTCTAGTCGATCTCCTCACTGAAGGCGATGATGTTCTGGGTGCTAGATTAACCGGAGGAGGCTTTGGTGGTGCAGTTCTCGCATGGACGACAAAGAACTTCTCTCAATCAGATGCCGAGGTCATCGCAAACTCTTATCCACAAAAATGGG
>CBFHYW010000052.1:0-9152 GCA_965660135.1 Opitutales bacterium | reverse complement strand
GATCCTCATAACCGACACTGCCTGGTCCTTTATGATGTGGAGGTTGCCGTGACAGGTTCCAGTGTGCAAGTAACCATATTGAACCAAACAATAGAGCAAGTACAATTATGATAAACCACTCAATTTTTGACTTCTTTCTTTTGCTCATTTTATCGGTTTTTAAATAATGAAATGGGTAGGATTTTTTAAGAACTCCGAAACAATTTCAGAATAAATTATGCAAGTTAGCGTTGGTATCGTTTTTGTCAAATTTTCTTGCCATCAGGTTACAGTAAATAAAGTCTTTTTTAAAATAGTTAATGGATTATATAGTACATTTTAAAACATATATCTTTTCTAGCTATTCACTTTACATGAAAACCATGTTTCCATTCATTTTTATGATTTCCTTCCTTGTCGCTAGTGGTCAGGGAACGGGAATCAGTGGCAATGCACCTGCAGTTTCTTTTTATGCCGGAATCGGGGAGGGTGATTTTGGTGAGGATCCTCATCCGGTTCATGGAGTAGAGTGCCCGGATGGAGGGTTTATTGTTGGCGGTAAAAGTATTGATTCAGGTGGGGCATGGGATGGGTTTGCTCTCAAGGTTAATCCTTCCGGTTTATCCGGTTATCAACACTTGACCCCACCGGGTGAGGAAGGAGATTCCTATTCCTGGAGTGTAACGTTTGGAAGCAGTGGAAAAAAGGATGGGGTTAACAATCTTGCCACGGTGGGTAACGCCGTTTTTCTCGGTGGATTCAGCAGCGTGAATGACGGGAGTCAGGATGCTTACCTTGCCAAGCATTCAACAGCCACAGGTTCCAAAATATGGGAGTCTTTTCTTTCCGAGTCCTCCAATGCTCTTTCCTCTGCCTATGAGGTGGTTTTTGCCACTCCTGAGGGTGGTTTGATTACTGGTGGGGTATATGATTCTACTCAGGACGGATTGGAAGGGTTTAAGTCGTATGGAAATCCATCGAGTGGGAGTGCTTTTGTCGCCTATTTTTCACCCGCACAGATTACTTCGAGTGTGGCCCCAACCGCCCCGGTATGGCGTAAAGATTTTTCCAGTTCCCTCACCGTAAAGGGCATCCGCCCAATTGGGGAGACGGGCGAATTTATAGTACTGACCTCCCTGTCCGAAGTGCCGCATATTCCTTGTCTTATACGGCTCGATGCATCCGGCAATATTCTTTGGCAAAAGAATTATCCCACTCGTGGAGAACCCACGGATGTGTGCGTATTAGCGAAGGATGGAGCCGTGACGGGACTTGCCTTTTGTGGTCATGGCAAGTCAGAAGGCACCATTGATTCCTTTCTGACCGGGCTTGATCTTGACGGAAATGTTTCATGGACTCGCACATTTGGTGACCCGAGCGGGGGAATCGGTAAATTTGCCGGTCTTTCCTCGGGCAATCCAAAATTGATTTACGATGAAAGCTGGGGAGTCTGTGCCACTGCTGATGGGGGTATGCTGGTGGCTTCGGGGACTGGAATTGAGGGCTGTGATCCTTGGAGAGGAAGCGATTCCAATCAGACCAGAATTTCGATCCTCAACGAATGTGTGGCTGATCCCCGAACGGACTGGCGTGGGATGGTCACGAAGTTTGACGCGTCAGGAAAACAGATTTGGCAACGGGTTGATTCATTTATGCCCCCTGATGGTGGAAATGCCTCTTCATCCGCATGTGAATACCTTTTGCTGTCAGCGGACGGGAAAATTCTTTCGGTCAATGACGAGGCTTTCGGCGTTGGCCTTTTGGTTCTTGAACTGGAAGCTACCCTTTCGAATTCTGAGGATATTCTTCTTTCTGCTGCCGTTGACTTGGGGAATAGATTGAAAAACCTTGATTGGTTTGGGAGTTTTCTTCCTTTTTCCTCAGGTTGGAAATACCATACCAGATTGGGCTGGATTTTTACATCATCTCAGTCCCTCGATTCGATCTGGTTCTATGATCAATCGTTTGGCTGGTGCTGGACGGGACAGACAATTTATCCTTATATTTGGCGGAATTCACCTGCTGGTTGGCTTTATTTTTTGAAAAATTCAACCCCAAGATCATTTTTTGAGTATTCCCAAAGTGTATGGACCAAACTTTAGCGGTATGGGCAAGGTAAGCCTACTTACTGGAACCGAAAATGGTGGGAGATGGCAGATTCGAACTGCCGACCTCATGCGTGTCATGCATGCGCTCTAACCAACTGAGCTAATCCCCCCCTCAAATTATAAATCAACTTACCTTTTGTCTTAGAACTTTCAAGCTGTCAACGATGTTGAACAGCAAGAATTTTTTCAGAGACAATGCTTTACCCATATGTAATAAATCCATACTTTGAATCTTCATTATGAAAAAAGCTTTAATAACTGGAATAACTGGACAGGATGGATCTTATTTAGCTGAACTTTTGCTTGATAAAGGTTACGAGGTACATGGTATTGTACGACGCGCATCCTCGTTTAATACATCTCGGTTAGATCATTTATATAAAGATCCTTTAGTTGATGATACCCGATTGTTTTTACATTACGGTGATTTAGCAGATGCAGTACAGTTAGTTAAGTTGCTCTATGCTTTACAACCAGATGAGATTTATAATCTAGGTGCACAAAGCCATGTGCGCGTTTCCTTTGATATACCTGAGTACACAGGTGATGTGACCGGGCTAGGTGCCGTACGGATTTTGGAAGCTATTCGAGAAGCTGGTTTGGTTGAAAAGGTGAGGTATTATCAAGCTTCATCTTCAGAAATGTTCGGTAAGGTACAGGAAGTGCCTCAAGTGGAAACAACTCCATTCTGGCCAAGATCTCCCTATGCCTGTGCAAAGATGTATGCACATTGGTTGACCGTGAATTATCGAGAGTCTTATGGAATGCATGCGAGCAGTGGAATTTTGTTTAATCATGAATCTCCCAGAAGAGGTGAGACTTTTGTAACCCGAAAAATTACGCGTGCCGCGACTAGAATAAAATTGGGATTACAAAAAAAGCTTATTTTAGGTAACTTAGACTCCAAAAGAGACTGGGGATATGCGAAGGAGTATGTCGAGGCAATGTGGCTGATGCTTCAACAGGATGAGCCTGATGATTATGTGATTGCGACGAATGAAACACATACTGTCCGTGAATTTTTGGAAGAAACTTTTTCCTGTTTAGATTTAGATTATAATGAGTTCGTGGGATTTGATAAAAAATATGAGCGACCTGCGGAGGTTGACCTGCTTATCGGAGATGCAACTAAAGCAGAGAAAAAACTTGGTTGGAAACCACAGGTAACGTTCAAGGAACTGGTTTCTTTAATGGTTGAAGAAGATATGAAACTAGCACTACAGGAAAAGACCTTATCTGAAGCGAAATTAGCTTAATGGATCGGGTTTTCATTAGTGGTCATCGCGGAATGGTCGGTTCCGCACTGGTTCGTGCATTTTGTAAAAAAAGTGCGGAGTATGAATTGATTTTTGCTGATCGTGAAGAACTGGATCTTTTAGATCAATCTTCAGTTCGTCAGTTTATCGAGCAGGAAAAACCAAATGTTATCATTAATGCAGCAGCCAAGGTCGGTGGAATTCATGCCAATGATACTTACCCAGCAGATTTCATTTATCAAAATCTACTTATCAATACAAATTTGATTCATTCTGCCTGGGAAAATAGAGTCAACCGCTTTTTGAATTTGGGAAGTTCTTGCATTTATCCCCGTGCTAGCAAGCAACCAATTAAGGAAGAATCCTTACTGAGTGGCCCGCTGGAAAAAACCAATGAGGCGTATGCTTTGGCCAAGATTGCGGGATTGGAAATGTGTAGACATTATCGAAACCAGTATGGAGTACTTTTTCATAGTGCTATGCCCACAAACCTTTATGGCCCAGGAGATAATTATCACGGAGAGAATTCCCATGTGCTGCCCGCCTTAATTCGTCGATTTCACGAAGCAAAAGAGTCGGATGCCGATGAGGTTACAATTTGGGGTTCGGGCAAGCCGAGGCGTGAGTTGATGCATGTGGATGATTTAGCAAATGGCGTACTTTTTCTTCTTGATCAGAAACAACCACCTGACTGGGTGAATTTGGGAACAGGCATTGATCATTCGATTCTCGAAATTGCCGAACTGGTTAAAGAAACAACCGCGTTTAGAGGTTCAATAATACACAACCTGAATAAACCTGACGGTATGCCTGTTAAGCGATTGGATGTATCCCTAGTGAAATCTATGGGGTGGAGTGCAAAAATCCCATTAGAGGAGGGCATAAAGTCAGTATATGAAGATTTCTTGCAATGTTTAGAGTTAGGCACTGCTCGTCTTTAAATAATATAAGGTCGAGTAGTAGCGAAAATTCTTCTTAATCAAATTGCTTGCGGAAGTTTTTAAATTCGTCAGATAATTCTCTTAGCTGGTACCGAAGAGCCTCAACTTCATCTTTAAGCTCAGTGAATTCTTTTGTCATTTCTTCTAACTGATCAATTCTTTTATCTGGAGCGGGGACATAAACTGCTGAACCGTCATTCAATTCTTCTAAAGAGGGGGGCGGAGCAAGTTTATGAAACCATCTCTTTCCTTTTTGACCGGATGCTGGGTCCATATTTCCAACTAGGGATGGTTCACGATCCATTAATTCCTGAAGCGTTTCTTCAACATCAGAAATACCATCGAATGTAAACATGCGGGACGCACGAGTATTCAGTTCTCCGCTGGTTTGAGGCCCACGGTTAAGAAGTTCAGCAAGGATAGCTCTTTCAGCTTTGATTAAATCTAATTCTTTCTCTGCGTTGTGCTGAAATTTAGGAACCCTTGAGCCAACTAGTCCAACGCGATGAACTAGCCTTTTAAGCCTTAGTTCTTCAATGACCTGATTGACCTCATCCTCATCAAGGTTTGTTCGGGGAAGGCGGTTATTTTTTTGATTACAAGCATTTACTAACCCATTAAGACTCATGGGGTAATACTCCGGTGTAGTTAGCTCTTTTTCAATTAATGAGCCTAAAACCCTTGTTTCTTCAAAACTTAGCTCTAGTAAAATTTCCTCGTCTTCAGAATCTTCCATGACAAAGGGCGGCTAAGTTTTGATAAACGAATTAATACTCTAAATTCTGAACCAATTGATGGTTCAATTTTAATTTAGTCAGAGACAACGTTTACCAGCCGATGAGGTTTATCAAACTCAACTTTTCCAGGGGTGAGAGCAAACAAAGTGAAGTCACGCCCCAAGCCTACATTTTTACCGGGATGGTATTTTGTTCCACGCTGGCGTAAAATAATGTTACCGGCTATAACAGATTCCCCTCCAAATTTTTTAACGCCAAGGCGCTTACTGTTACTATCTCTTCCGTTTCTAGAGGTTCCTTGTCCTTTTTTATGTGCCATTCTTAAATTCTCCTGTGATTATTTTGAGTCAATGGACTCAATTTTTATGACTGAAATATGTTGACGATGACCTTTTCTCTTCTTGTAGCCCTGCCTTCTTTTCTTCTTAAAAACGATTACTTTTTTGTCCTTCTTGTTTTCAAGAATTTTGGCTTTAACTGTGGCACCTTCAACCGTGGGGGTACCAAAAGTTGATTTGCCATCATCTACAAGCATGAGAACTTGATCAATGCTTACTTGATCACCTTCGTTAGTATCGGGGTAGCGATTAACAAAAAGTATGTCGCCTTGTTGAACAGTAAATTGACTGCCTTGGGTTTGGATAGTGGCTTTCATGATAGGAAATCGGATAATAAACCATTTAATTTTAGAGATGGCAAGTGCGATCTTAGCTTTTCCATATTCATTATTTATGATTTGCTCAGTGTTTTATAAATGAAAATTGAACAGGAACAAGTGGATGAGGAAACTGTGCTGTCTTACTTTGAGACATCAAAAGTGCTGGATCAGTATGAGGAGGCTGCAAGAAAACTTGGTTTATGGATTTCCGAAGAGTTAGTTTTTAGGAAAAGCTTTCCTAATCAATCAAGCAAATTACTTGAGTTAGGGTGTGGAGTAGGGCGAATTAGTTTTTCTCTTTGGATGCTGGGATATGAAAATATTACTGCCACTGATGTTTCACACAAAATGGTCAAGCGGGCATTGAAAATCCAGGCAGAACGGCGTTGTAAGATCGAATTTACCCAGGAAGATGCAACAGGTTTATCTTTTTCCTCCTCCTCCTTTGATGGTGTTATTTTTGGATTTAATGGATTGATGCAAATTCCCCATCGTGAAAATCGTAAAAAAGCTATGGCTGAATGTTTTCGTGTTCTTCGTCCCGGTGGGCTTTTTGTTTTTACTTCCCATGATCGATCGAATCCGAAATGGAGAAAATTTTGGGAAAATGAACAAAAAAAATGGCGAGTGGGGCTTGAGGATAAAGCACTGATTGAATTTGGGGACAGATATGGTGATACTCCTGACGGTAAATTATTTATTCATGTCCCTGATTCTTCAACTATTCGAAAAGACTTAAAGGAGGCTGGTTTCGTAGTTGATCGAGATGTTTTGCGTTCCAAGCTCGCGGATGAGCCTAAGGAGGTTAGAGACTTTTCCGATGAGTGTCGGTTTTGGGTTGCCCGAAAGCCCAAATTGAAAAATTAATTATCTTCTAAGCATTCAATGTCGAGTTCCATCCCTGCCACCCTTGTTGCAGGGCCAGTCATCTGAACATTATATTCGTTATCAATAACCAGCCCAATTTCTCCACCAGGCATTTCTACGGTTATATTTTCATCGCATGCGCCCATTTTTCGTGCAACTGCACCTGCGGCAGAACTACTGCTCCCTGAGGCAAGTGTGTATCCTGCACCTCTTTCCCAAATCTCAATTTTGATACGATTCCGATCGATAATTTGAAGGAATTGTACATTTGTACGGTTTGGAAAATTTGGATGATTTTCCAATGATGCCCCTAGTTCCATGGCCATTGCCTTATTGGCATCCTTAACCGGAACTACGCAATGTGGGTTTCCAATTGTGGCGGCAAAATATTGTAAGCTCTTTCCATTTACTTCGATTGTTTCATTACAAACTTCTCTGGCTTCTCCAGAGATATTTACTGGAACAGTATCACTCCAAAAACTCACTTTTCCCATTTCCACAGTAATGACTGATTTATCCTCAGAGACTTGGCAACTTACTATGCCCCCCAAAGTTTCAACCGAAAATGGGGAAGTATCGACTTTTCGACTATCTCTTAAATATCTGGCGAAAATTCTTAAACCGTTTCCACTTTTTTCTGCCTCACTTCCATCAGGGTTGAGTATTCTAAGCTTGAAGTTAGCCTGTTCTGACGGTGTTGGTCCGAGCAAAATCCCATCTGAGCCAAGCCCAAAGTTTCTGTGACAAATTCTGATAATTTCTTTTTCAGAAAAGGATATGTTTTCACCATCCGGGTCATAGATTAGGTAGTCGTTTCCAAGTGCGTGATATTTTTCAAATTTCATAATTGGTAAAAAAGAAAGAATGTATAATTAATGAGATTTATTAATCCTGTTTAAAACCCATTCGATTATAACTAAATCATCGTTTTTTGCTTTTTGGACAATGCGTAAAAATTCGACTGGGTGAATATCGTTTCTTTTAAAAAATGCCCGATCTCCTCCGCAGCAAAACATGGTTTCGGGCGGTAGTTCACCCTTAAGTTTTGCTTTTGCTTTTACAATGACCCTGGGCAGCCAAACAATTCCCTTTATTTCTTCATTTTTCCCTGGGAGGGTTTCTGAATTGAGTTTAACCGTTGAGTGAACTGAATTTTGATCTTCGATAAAAAAGTCTCTCCTCGCATCATGAATCAGTAGAAAGGTGGCAAGATCTGGAGTTCCTTCACATATCCAGTCCTCAACATAATCAAAGATGTCCATTTTATTTAATCCGATACTTTGCAAAAAAGGAAGTTCATCGGTAATGGGAAAGGTTTCCGGAGAGGTGTTACCCTGTTTGTAGAGCTTTACTCCTTTTTCCCAAATCTGAACCAGTTCTTTTTGATAATTAAAATTCATCAAGAAGTGTTTCTTAAAACTTTTGGTGTTCTGTCAACCAAGGATGTTTATGAGAGTCGAAAATCGAGTTGTTTATCCGACACAAATACTTTGTCAATGGATACTCCAATTTCTTGTCCAAGCTTTAATTTGATCTTTGGATTTCTGCCTACCAGAGCGGTTCCGTTGGAAGAAACTCTGTATCCAAGCTCTCTTGGAAGGGTGCGTATGGGGACAAAGCCACGTGCCAGAGTCTGAACAAGTTCAATAAAGAAACCTCTGGGTGAAATTTCTGTTATGATTGCTTGATGGACCACCGGTGGGCGTTTGCCGATATCCTTTTTATAATAAAGAAGGAGTTTATCTTTAATTGATTCTCTTTCTGCATCGACACTGTTTCTTTCAGTGATTGATAAATGTTTTGCAGTTCCTTCTAATTTACTAAAGTCAATCTTTTGGGTTTTCTGTTTACGAATTAAGTTTTCGATTATTCTATGAACTACTAAATCTGAATATCTACGAATAGGGGAGGTGAAATGTAAATAATCATTTTTAGCCAATCCATAATGTCCATCTGGAGTACTTCGATAACATGCCTGCTTTAAACTCCTCAGGAATTTAATCCGAAGAACCTGTGCGAGTGGATGTTTATTTAATGCATTGAGCATCTTGGTAACCTCTTTTCGCCCAGTTAATTCTCCACACGAAATTCCAAATACCTGAAGGAAACTCCTAAGTTCTTCAAGGTTTTCAGGGTCGGGGTCAGGGTGTACCCGAAAGATTCCTGGTAATTTTTGTTTTCTTAGTTCTCGAGCAACAGTTTCGTTAGCAAGGAGCATAAATTCCTCAATCATATGGTGACTCTCATCACTTTCTGATTGTAATATCTTTTCGGGTTGGCCTTTTTGATCGACTAGGATTTTTACTTCCATTGATTCCAGGTCAAGGGCACCTTTTTTCATTCGATCACCACGAATTAAGGATGCAAATTCCCAGATCTTACGAATACTTAGCTGTAGTTTTTCGAGTATCTGATCGTTTAGTTCCTCAAGTGACTTTCCAGGATTACCAGAATAGCGACTTGACGGAGGCTTTGCAGATCGAATTTTTGCCAGATTTTTTTCTTTCAGAAATAGGCCTGCTTGTTCATAGGTTAGCCTTTTATCACTTAGGATAACAGATTCAGCAAGTTTGGATTGTAAGAGCTTACCTTGCGCTGAAAAAACA
>CBFHYW010000051.1:0-9157 GCA_965660135.1 Opitutales bacterium | reverse complement strand
CAGGATTTGGTGGATTCGAAGGAACTTGCATCTAAGGATTTGGTCTGTGCGGTTGGGGGTACGGAGTGGGAAGAGATAGATGACTTGTTGGGAGGGAGTGAAGAATTTAAGGATGTGGTGGATAAATTTGGGGATAATCAAAAAGTTATCGTTAAGAAGAGCGCAGGTTCATCTTTAAATACGGTGCTCACCACAATTCTGTTTTTTCTTCTTTTGGGATGTGGCGGAATTTATTTTTTTATTCAGTCTCGAATGGGGGATAATACTGAAAGGACAGAGAGTGCAAGTGATGCCAATGGAGTGTTGGGAGAGATTAAGGAAATTGAAGAAGGTGCACTAGATTCCAGTCTTTTGCTGGCAGAAAACGGTTTAATCTTAAGTAAAGATAGAAAATCCCCTTATTCGGGTTGGGCGAAGAGTTATTATTCGGGCAGCGATTCTTTAAGCACTCTTTTGAAATATGATGAGGGACGAGCAAATTTTGCTTATTCATGGAAACCGGACGGAAAAAGGTGTCCAGATACTGCTTTAGAGGATGGGGATGGATTGATTGTTACTTATTTTAAGGATGGGGTGAAGAGGGAGGTAGGATATTACAAAGCTGGTGTTTTGCATGGGCAGAGAATGCGCTGGCATCAAAATGAACAGAAGTTAACGGAGGAGTTTTTTGTGAATGGTAAGCTTCATGGTGAGTTTATTAAATGGGATCAGAAAGGCCAGAGGCTTGAGCGGATTTTTTATTTATCCGGTTTGAAAAACGGTCCTTATTCTTATTGGACACCGGATGGACAAAAATATGAGGAGGGAGTTCATCAAGATGGAAGGCTTGATGGAAAGAGAATTCAGTGGTCAATGGATGGTTCTGACCGAACAGAGGAGTTTTATGAAAATGGGGAATTAATATCTCAGGCTCCGGCAGATACTTTACCTATGGATCAGGAGGTTGAGGTTTCAACCGATGATCCAATTTATGCAAAATTTTTGAAACTGGCTGGGGGAGATGTTGAATGGATTGGGAAAGCAAAAGAAACCAGCGAGGTGCTTAATTTTGTAAAGGAACGATTTGAAATTAGTAACCTTTCGGGTGCTGAATTATTTTATAACTTGGCGGAGTCTCTCTTTAAGTATTCCAAGCAGGGAGGGGGAAAAACTGGAATGGTGGAGGGTGCTCTTGGACAGATTCGAAATCAATGGGGGATTTCAATCAGTATGGATCAAGATAGCTTTGCTTTGAGCGAGTTGCCTGAGTCGGTTACTTTTGGTTCGATTACTTGGGAGAAAAATGAGTACGCCAATGACTTTGCGGGTTCTCTGCAAGGGGAGAGCCTGGATATTGTGGTTGGGGATTTAAAGGATTTGTTTTCAGCAATAGGGCTGGAACTGGATAGCGAGTCTGACTCAATAAAGAGGGTGGTGGAGGGCAAAATATGGGACGAATTAAGGGAGCGTGCAAATGCCACGAAAATGGCCGGATTGACCATTCGTAACCAGGTACTCGTTTTTGCAGATATGGTAGAGAAGAAAATAAAAACAATTGATCCAAGTGGAAATTCGGTTTTCAAGAATGAATTGATTGAGAAAACATTAATTTTTAATCAAAGTATAGCGGATCAAAAAATAGGAAATTTAATAACCGTGCTTGAGCAGGTGGGGGGTGAGTTTGAGGATATGCCAAGTGCTCAGTATTCGGGTCGTATGATTCGCAAGTATACCAACCTGACAATTTTCTCAGACAAGAATGAAGGTTTGCTTTACCCAGGAATCGCAATTTCCATACTTTACCCAAAAGTTACATCCTTGGATGAGAATACTTTAATTATTGCTACGAAGGTTGAGCTCGGGGAATTGCTGGAGGAACCGGTTCTCGATGAAGAAAACCCAAAGGATTTTCCGTTTTAAATTAATTTATTCAAGTTGTGCTTTTTGCAGAGCAACTAATTCACCCACTCCTTTTTCAGATAGTGCAAGCAACTCATCCAGTTGCGTCCGTGAAAAGGTTGCTTCTTCTCCGGCTGATTGAATTTCAACAAATTGTCCGGATCCAGTCATAACCACATTTGCATCGACCGAGGCGTCCCGGTCTTCAGGGTAGTCCAGATCGAGTACACAGCGATCATTGTATACTCCAACGCTAATTGCAGCCAGGTGGTCAATAATCGGGTCCTCCTTGAGTTTCCCTTTGGCTAAAAGGCCATTAATCGCAATTCGGGTGGCTAACCAGGCACCGGTGATCGATGCGGTGCGTGTGCCCCCATCAGCACGTAGGACATCACAGTCAATCCAGAGGGTCTTATCTGGAAATTTCTTTAAGTCGAGCACGGCTCGTAAAGACCGGCCGATCAGGCGTTGGATTTCAATGTTTCGTCCATCCTGTTTGCCTTTACTAATGGGGCGGTCTTTTCGGGTAAGCGTGGAGTAGGGGAGCATACTGTACTCAGCCGTGAGCCATCCACCACCCACTTTTTGCTGACGCATCCACCCGGGAACGCGGTCTTCAATTGATGCGGCGCAAATGACTTGGGTGTCTCCAAATGAACAGAGTACAGATCCATTGGCGTGGGGTGCGATGTTCGCTTGAAAGGTTACTTGGCGCATTTCATCAATCGCTCGTCCCGAAGGGCGCACAAATACTTGATTGAGCTGTTCAGCGAGTGAATTTTGTTCGGAATGATCAGGTTTCATAAATTTTAAGGGGTTCGGGGTTTATGATTTTTGCCCCGGTTGGTTCAAGTGCTTGGGCGAACCATTCTCTTGATTCAGGATCACCGTGGTGTAAAAATATTGTTTTTGGTGAAAGTTTTTTGGCATATGCAACCAGTTGGTCACGGTCGGCATGCCCACTCAGATCAAATTGCCTGATTTTTGCCCGTATTGGTTCAACATGATTATAGACTTCAAATTCAAAGGGAGTACCGGGTTCTGCTTCAAGAAGCTTGCCTCCGGGGGTGCTGGGATCGCAGTATCCAACAAAGAGAATACAGTTTTGGCATCTCCGAGTAAAGAGGATGCCATGACATATGAGGGTGTGTGCTCAACAAGCATACCACTGCTAACCAGGTAAATTCCTTGCATGGGTGGTTCCCGACCGGGTTCAAGTTTACGGGGTAATGGTCGGGCTCCCAAGCTTTTCAGAACTCTTCTGCTGAAGTTTAAACGGTTGGTGTTTTTTGAAATTTCGTGAAAGTGATTAACCAAGTCCATACCCAGACCAGAGCAAAAGACCGGGACTTTGGGTAGTGCGTTGCGTTTGATTGCTTCATCCAGTACGACGAGCATTTCCTGCATTCGTCCGAGTGCAAAGACGGGGATGAGAACTGAGCCTCCGCGCTTGAGCGCCTTGCGGGATTCTTCGAGCAGGTTTACAATTTCAGACTCTCTTTGGCGGGATGGATCGCGTTGTGAGAGCCCGCGAGTTGTTTCGGTAACAAGAGTATCCACTTTTTCGAGGAATGGTTCCGCTCCATTAAGTGTGCGTTGTCCATCGAAGAGTACATCCCCGGTAAAAAAGATTCGTTCCTTGCGGGTTTTGATTTCCACAGAAACTGCACCTGCCACATGTCCGGCATGATGTAGCGTAACATCAATGGATCGACCATCTTTTTGCAGAGTAAAAGGTTGTTTGATTGGCAGGACTTTCATCCGATCATAGAGAGAGGACAGGTCCCCTCTGCCATAGAGGGGTAATTCTGTGAGGTTTAGCTCATTGCGCTGCCTTTTCATGACCGATATCGAGTTGGATAGCATGCGACGGGCAAGGACGGAACTGGCATAACTCAAGAGTACTGGTGCATCCTGATGCTCACGGGAGAGAAGGGGTAAACTGCCAAGGTGGTCTAGGTGGCAATGGGTAAGAATAATAAAGTCCAGCGAATCGCGTTCAATGTTGGAATGTTTGGGCAGAGCATCTGAACCGGCGTATTTGGGATGCATGCCCGAGTCGATTGCAAAACGAAAACCTCCAACTTCACAAATTGTGCAGTTTGCACCAATTCCACCGTGCCGGTTAAGATCGAGAAATTTCACGAATGAGTCGGGTCGACTTCTGGTTCCTCGGGGATATCAAGACGAAAGGGTTTGATTCGTACATGGACTTTTTTGTTGAACTCATCAAATCCGTGAAAAGAACCAGATGCTTCTGCAGAAAGGTGGGTGACATGGTAACTGTTGTAAGAAAAGGATTCCCCGGGAGGAATGGTTGGGGTTTCGCCAACAATTTTATCGCCCTCAACCACAGTGGTGGTGCCATCGCTGTTTGTTAAAATCCACTTTCTTCCAAGCAGGGTAACTTTACGATCACTCACATTTCGAATCGTAATAAAATAAATAAATGCATGAAGGTTAATTCCTTTAACTGTGGATTTTTCCTTATGGTGTACTAATTTATCCAAGGATGCGTGTAAGCCTTCCAATTCTGTACTTTCTTCGTTCACAATATATTAGTTGGTGAACAATACCATAACAGGGTCAAGGAAAAGACCAATTCTTTTTACAAAATTCCTGAAAAAGTAAAAAAAATGTTAAATACGCTTGCACCTGTGCCCAGAGAAAACAGAAAGGAAAGTATGTCAAAATTCGCTCTTCTCTCGGTTAGTGATAAATCTAACCTTATCCCATTTGCCCGATCACTGGTGGATAATCATTCTTTCACGCTTCTTTCCACTGGTGGAACTGCTCGTTTATTGAGAGAGGAAGGAATCCCCGTGAGCGATGTGAGTGAGCACACCGGTTTTCCCGAAATGATGGATGGTCGGGTGAAAACCTTACATCCCAAGGTTCATGGGGGGTTGCTTTGTTTGCGCGATAATGCAGAGCACTTAAAAGCCGCAGAGGATCATGCAATTGCGATGATTGATCTGGTTGTGGTTAATCTATATCCATTTGAGGAGACGGTTGCTCGGGCCAATGTGTCATTTGAAGAAGCGATAGAGCAAATTGATATTGGTGGCCCGTCGATGCTTAGAAGTGCGGCAAAGAATCACCGCGATGTCGCGGTGGTTTGTGATCCTGATGATTACGATCGTGTATTGGGGGCAATGGAGGGTGATCGTGATTGGGCAGAACTGAGAAGAGAACTCGCATTGAAAGTTTTTACACGCACAGCATCCTACGATAAAGCAATTAGCGAGTATTTTTCCAAGCAGGTTGCTCTGGAACCTGATATCGAGTCGATTTCTGGATTCCCCAAGGAGCTAGCTGTTCAGGCAAAGAAATCGATGAGCTTGCGCTACGGCGAAAATCCACACCAGCAGGCTGCACTGTATGGCGAATTCCTTGATTATTTTGATCAACTTCAGGGAAAGGAGCTCAGTTATAATAATATTTTGGATATTTCATCAGCGGCCTATTTAATTGGTGAGTTCGAGCGTCCGACTGTGGCTATTCTAAAGCATACCAATCCCTGTGGTGTGGCCAGTGCTGATACACTTGAGCTTGCGTGGGAGCGGGCGTTTGCAACGGACAGGCAGGCTCCTTTTGGAGGTATTATTGTGGTTAATAATACATTGGATATTGGCTTGGCGGAGATGATCGGAGAAATCTTTTGCGAGGTGATTATCGCTCCTGGATTTACTGATGCTGCACTTGCACTCTTTCAAAAAAAGAAAAATCTCAGGCTTCTTGTCTCGAAATCTGGCTTCGGGGCTGAGACATTACAGGAAATTCGTACGGTTCCCGGCGGCTTTCTTGCCCAGGATCGTGATCAAAAACGAATAAACCCAAAGGAGTTTGAAGTAGTCACTGATCGACAACCCACAGATACTGAGATGCGCTCGATGCTGTTTGGTTGGCGCGTGGTTAGACATGTTAAAAGTAACGCAATTGTCTATGCCGGTGATGAGAGGACCTTAGGAGTGGGAGCAGGTCAAATGGCACGGGTGGATAGCGCCCAAATTGCGGTTTGGAAATCAAAGGAGGCAAAGCTTTCCCTATCAGGCTCGATTGTGGCTTCGGATGCATTTTTTCCTTTTGCAGATGGTTTGATCGCTGCTGCAGACGCTGGTGCGACTGCTGCGATTCAACCTGGTGGAAGTGTACGGGATGAGGATGTTATTGCAGCAGCTAATGAGAGAAATATGGCTATGGTTTTTACAAAAACCCGTCATTTTAAGCATTAATTTTTGAGTAACCACTCCCTGAATCCTGTATGGTATTTATGAAGGTAGTTAATAAATTTTCCTTTAGGTTAATTTTGACTGTCTTTGCTTTAGCAGGAGTTGGCTGTGGCTCGGCGATGCTCTCGGATGAGCGATTGGCAACACGTTCTAAAAGCCAGTTTTCAAAGATGAAGAAATCCGAACGGGTTTCGAATAATCTGAACCATAAGGCAATGGTAGAACGGATTGGAAAACGGATCGCCCAAGTTGCCCGGGTTGACTTACCCGGAACGGAGTGGGAATTTGTGGTTTTTGAAAAAACGGAGCCAAATGCATTTGCTATGCCGGGCGGAAAAGTGGGAGTCAATAGTGGATTAATTAACTTAGCCAATGGGAATGAGGATGAAGTGGCTGCCGTGATTGGCCATGAAATTGCCCATGTTGCGTTGAGGCATAGTAATAAAAGGATGTCACAGGCTATGGGAATTGCTGTTGGGGGAGTTATTTTAAACACTGCACTTAGAAATAAGAGCACCACTGACCGTGTTCTTGCTACTGGTGCCTATGGGCTTGGTACAACCGTGGGGATGGCACTGCCGTTTTCCCGTTCGCAAGAGAGGGAGGCCGACCATAAAGGTCTTTTCTACGCTGCCCGAGCGGGGTATGACCCAAGGGCGGCAGTCTCCTTTTGGAAAAAAATGCAGGGTGGGCATAAACGTAAGATGCCCCAGTTTCTATCCACTCACCCGAATCCAGGAAATCGAATTGAATTTTTACAATCAAACATGAACCAGGCGCTTGCCTTGTACCGTAATGCAAAGCAGGCTCGTGGTGAAAAACCAAACCCATGAGTATATTATTAGATTCTCCCGTTGATGCACTTCGACAGTATGTCCGTTTCCCCAGCGTCTCAGCTGATCAAAGCTTTGCCGATGGCATAACAGGGGCAAGAGATTTTGCCTGTTCCCGGTTGGAGGAACTGGGTTTTGCAGTTGATCTTGTTCCTACCCCAATTAATCCGATTATTTTAGCAACCCGGGGAGATCCTTCCTGGCCGAGGTTGGTGATTTATGGGCATTATGATGTGCAACCACCTGATCCTCTCGATTTATGGACGAGTGAACCTTTTGATCCGATGGAACGAGATGGCAGGATTTTTGGTCGGGGTGCTGCGGATAATAAGGGCCCACAAATTGTCCATATGGCTGCACTGGCTCGAGTATTACGGGATAATCCAGACTATCCTATCCACATTACCTATTTAATTGAAGGGGAGGAAGAAATTGGGAGTCCCAGTTTTCGGGGATTCCTGGAGGAGCATCAAGATCGTTTAAAAGGCGATTTACTTTTGGTTTCTGATACTGGCAGTCCTGGTCCTGATCAACTTGTTGTGACTACTGGGTTACGTGGGTTAACGGCATTGGAGGTCAAAATATTTGGCCCAAAGCAGGATTTGCACTCAGGAGTCCACGGTGGTGCACTATTAAATCCATTACAGGCATTAATGCATATTTGTTCTTCTCTTCACGATGAAGAGGGCAGGGTCACAGTCCCAGGATTTTATGATGCGGTCCGCCCACCCGAAGAGTGGGAGCGGTCCGAGCTTTCAAAGTTGCCTATCACTGAAAATGCTTATTCTCATTTCTTAGGAGTTTCGAAGTTATTCTCTCCTCCAGGATATTCAGCACTTGAAGGCATTCGTTTTTGTCCGACCTTGGAATTTAACGGGGTCGGAGGAGGATATCAGGGAGAGGGTTCTAAAACGGTTATTCCTGCTGAGGCCTTTGCCAAGATTACCTGTAGATTAGTCCCTGATCAAAAATCTGAGGATATTGCTAAAAAAGTAAAGCAGGCCATTTTAAATGCTTGCCCGGCGGAGGTTCGGGTGGAAGTTGAGGTGAAGGGTGGAGGGGATCCCTATGTGGTCATTCCACCTGGGAAACCTGGATCAACCGGCCAGGAGAGCGAGTTGATGAAAAAAGCTTTTGATGTGGCCGAACATTGTATCGCGGAAAACTTTGGCACGAGTCCTATTTTTCTAAGAGAGGGTGGTAGTATTCCAATTATTCAAGATTTAAAGGAAGTGGCAGGGTTGGACTCTCTGATGATTGGGCTTTTCACTAACGAGGATAATTTACATGCACCAGATGAAAGTTTTCACCTTGGCATAATGAATAATGCAATTGATGCTTTCGAAGCATTCTTTAAGAGATTAGCATAAACTCGAATTTATGGTTCGTGTGCAAATTACATTCTCAGGAAATGTGCAGGGAGTTGGTTTTCGTTGGAATGTTTTGCAAATTTCTAAAAATTACCAAGTTACCGGCTATGTTAGAAATTTAACCAATGGTAAGGTGGAAATTCTTGCAGAGGGGGCTCAGCAAGAAGTGTTCAATATGCTTAGAAATGTGGAAAGTAAATTAAAGGATTTTTGGTTCTCTAAAGCTGAAGAAGAAAGAACAGGGGAACCGCATTACGATACATTTTTTATTCAGGACTCTTAAGGTAAGCATCGTTTGAGGCTAAGCAATGCCATTGCTGTACCGTATTGCTGATGGTAGTTGTAAAAGGGGAAATCCCACCACGAACCATCTCCTTCCTGTAATGGAATTAATACTTGAGCAAGTTTTTCTTGGTAGTTTGCCTGTTTGCTTTCGGGGAGCCTTTCGATGCAGAATGAAGCATATAAGTGACCATAATAAAAAAAGTATCCAGCCACTGCGAACCAGGACTCATGGGGAATCGGTCTTTTTCGGGCAACATCTAACCATCCGTTTCTCTTGAATAAACGATCGAGACAGGCGCTGTGGACTTGAGTCGTGATTGTCTGATCACCCCAAATCTGTAGGGCCAAGTTACACGCGTGTGAGCGACCGAGACTTCCAGCTGGTCTGTTTATTCCTCTTCTCGGTTTATATTTCAGGTATTCACCAT
Organism: Opitutales bacterium; assembly: GCA_965660135.1. GTDB lineage: Bacteria > Verrucomicrobiota > Verrucomicrobiia > Opitutales > Seribacteraceae > Seribacter. Next base: position 131 of record CBFHYW010000051.1, on the reverse strand, counting down.
AGAGGTAACTATTGTCTGGAAGGCGTTGTCTGCCAATAGCATCAATTGCCCTGTTGACCATTTTTGAAGGCACGGAAATGCCAATATCTTGAGCTTCCTTTAAGGCCAAAAGGCAGGTGGCATTTACAAAA
>CBFHYW010000050.1:0-9310 GCA_965660135.1 Opitutales bacterium | reverse complement strand
GTTTCGTTGGCATCTCCTCCAACCAATCTACCATCAACATTTACAAAGAATCGACCCACAGGTGCGGGTTGTAATTTGAAGTAGCCATTTTCATCCGTAATGACGGTCATTTCCTCCTCATTTCCCGGGATAGATATGACTGCACCGACTATGGGTTGATCTTCTTTAGCCGAGTCTGAGTCCAATACCCATCCTTCCACGGATGTACTCGCATCTGCACCCACGGTTGCAATGGTTGAGAAGTTCCAAGTTTTTGTGCCTCCAGGGGCTTTATCCCCGTCGACATCTATTTTCCTGCCCAACACATCCTTTAATTTATCGCCATTGAGAGACACGGTAACCTGTGAACTGGATGGCCAGCGATATCCACTCAGGAAGAGGGTAACCTTCATCCGGTCACTGGATAGGCGGGAAGCGGTGATATGTCGGGTATCCCCGGTTGATGCAAAGAAATCCTCTTCGCTGATCACAGAGTTTGGAGCAAGTGGCATGTCGAAGCGTACGACAAATTCCCTGGTCAGTGCCACTTCACCCTCTCCGTTGTATGGAGACACCGCGAGCACGCCGGCCAATGGCAGTTGTGGGACATCAGGTTTATTAAATCGATATTTCATCGCTTCCTCTAAGTCATACGAATTGATCAATCCATCTCCATTTGCATCGGCTTGGAGAATATGAGATTTATTGGTAAGATATTCCGTACCCTGTATGTGGTTCACTACTTTTACGAAATCAATCAGGTTGATCTTTCCATCTCCATTGACATCGCCCATGAAAATTTGTGCAGGGAGGTGAATGAAAAAACATTTAAGTAAAATGATGAAATATATGAAATGGTGTATTTTCATGGTGTATAGCTTTAAGTGACCTCGTGGAAAAAGAGATTAATTTAAGGGTAATAAAAAATTGTTATGAACATATTGAGCAATTTTTTTGCCTGTATGCAATGCAATTAAATTAGAAAATCTGTAATGTATGCCACCGTAAAGTCTACTGTTACTCACTTCCTGTGCACATGAACTAAATGAATTAAAATTTCTGGGTTTTTGAATTATGTCATTATTTTTCACGATAAAACTAAAAGAGTCTGATTGTAAAACTAAGCTTAAGATCTCGGCTGCAATCCCAGAATAGCAAGCGTGACCGGAAATGTATTCTGGGTGAGGGGGAGTTTCCAGGAGAGGTTCCCAATCGCGGTCGGTAAGAGTTTTTGTTTTAGGAAACTCCTCGGCATATTGAATTGCATGAATGGGGCGCCATAAATGGTAATGGTATTTTGATTGCCAGGCAATAATTCCACCATCTGCCATTGCTAAGTTAAGAAGAGCGAATAGGTGAGCTTCCTGAATATTTGAAAAATTCTTTTTCCGAGCGACTGATTGTGCAATTTCATTCCAATGCCCGGGTGGGGTTGAGCTGTAGCTAAAGTCTTTCCAGAATTTTGCAATTTGAGTTTGTTTTTGATTTCTTAGCCGGCTGGTTTTTCCTCCAAGTAATTTAACTTCTTTAACAGCGTTTAAATATTGTTTGCCGTTTGGCTCGGGTGGTGGTGGTGGAATGAAGTCTTTGACATTGGGAAGGCAAAAGAGGTCGACTTTTGGCCAGTGGGGTTGTTCAGCAGGGCGAAAATATGGTGGCGTCCTTCGCCATTTCCCTGGGTTTGTTTGTGGAAGATAGGTTACTTTTGTGGCCGCACCGTCGTCCCTTCGATGGTTAAGGTAGTGAAGTGCAATGTTTTGACCGTATTCAAAAGAGGGATTATGGGCAATTTCTCCATGTTTAATAAGAGTTTTATGCGCAATACGCGAAAAGAGAGATTTTTGGGAAGGGTGTAGTGAGTTTGCCAGTTTGAGTGAGCATCCACGAAGTGCAGAGGATTCATCCCATTGATTCGGCAATTTAAGGTGGGGAGCAGGAAGGTAACTAATGAATTTCTGTTGGGATTTATTTAACACATCGAAAGAGGCTGCAGATAAAATTGCCAAATTTCGAACCACGAGATTGGGAGCTAACGCTTCTGATTTTCCCGCTTGGATGAATGCATTCCTCCATTGTGACAGATCTGATCCTTGAAGAGATTTGAAAAGAAGGATAGTTGTAAAAAGAAGAATTTTAAAAAACATTACTTTTGATAGGGGAAATTAATTATTTAATGATCAATAAATTTTTCTTTAAAGCAAATATGTTATTTAAAATGAGCGAAAATTTCAACGTAAAGAACCGGTAGTATTTCTACCTGAAGAGAAAAGGATGGAATGTTATTCACAATGAATAATTGTATTTGAACATTTCTAAGTATTCTTCATCAAATATTTATAAGTTCCCTAACTTGTGATTCGAATATTTAAATTAAACCTTCTTTTTTTATTTTCATTCTTTTGTGCTTCTGCGCAGAAGACATTACAGCATGATGTAGTAATTTATGGGGGTACATCCTCGGCAATAAGTGCAGCTGTGCAGGTCAAGAGAATGGGAAAGTCAGTGGTCGTTGTTTCTCCGGATAAGCACTTGGGTGGTCTATCAAGCAGTGGGTTGGGTTGGACAGATAGTGGAAAGAAAGAAGTTATTGGTGGAATTGCCCGAGATTTTTACCATCGAGTTTGGAGGCACTATCAAAGTGTTGAATCATGGAAATGGCAAAGTATGGATGATTACGGAAATCGTGGACAAGGATCCCCTGCGATTGATGGAGATCGTAGGACGATGTGGATCTTTGAACCACATGTGTCTGAGTTAATTTTTGATTCATGGGTTAAAGAAAACGAATTAGAGGTTTACCGAGATGAATGGTTGGACCGTTCAAAAGGAGTGGTTAAAAAAGAAAATAAAATTATCTCAATCCAAACGCTTTCCGGTAATATTTACGAGGGCGAGGTTTTTATTGATTGCACTTATGAGGGGGATTTAATGGCAACTGCAGGCATTTCCTATTTTGTCGGCCGAGAACCAAATTCGATGTACGGGGAAACCATAAGTGGGGTGCAGGTAAAAAATGCTCAAAAACACCAGTTTAAGGAAAAAGTTGATCCATTTGTGGTTGAGGGAGATCCTGCGAGCGGTTTGCTGGCAAGAATAAGCAAAGAAAAACCGGGTGCTGATGGTGAAGGAGATTCGAAAATGCAAGCTTACAACTTTCGTTTGTGTCTTACTCAGGTGGTTGATAACCGAATCATTTTTCCTAAGCCCGAGGGTTATGACCCCTCCCAGTATGAACTTTTACTGAGAACTTTAAATTCTGGGCAGCGTACAATTTTTGGTAAATTTGACCCGGTTCCAAATTCCAAAACGGATACAAATAATCACGGTCCGTTTAGCACAGACAATATCGGAATGAATTATCTTTATCCGGAGGCATCCTACGAAGAACGTGCTAAAATTATTCTTGAACATGAAAACTATCAAAAGGGTTACTTTTATTTTTTATGTAATGATCCGAGAGTTCCAGAAGAAATTCGAAAAAAAATGAGTACCTGGGGATTAGCCAAAGATGAATTTTTAGATAATGGTCATTGGCCCCATCAGATATATGTTCGTGAAGCCCGAAGAATGGTCAGTGATTTTGTGATGTCGGAGTTACATGTTCGGAGTATTAAAGACACGCCCCGTTCAATCGGGATGGGTTCTTACAATATGGATTCTCATAATGTGCAACGTTATGTGGCCATGGATGAGAATGGCTCCGCTTATGTCCAAAATGAGGGAGATATTCAGGTTAATCCTGGTGGTCCTTATGAGATCTCCTATGATTCGATTGTTCCTAAAAAAGTTGAGTGTGAAAATCTTTTGGTTCCGGTTTGTGTCTCTTCTTCTCATGTCGCATTTGGTTCAATCAGAATGGAGCCGGTTTTTATGATCCTTGGTCAGTCTGCAGCTACAGCAGCGGTTTATGCACTGGAGGATGAATTATCAGTTCAGGATGTTCCCTACAAAAAGTTAAGGGATAAATTAATCGAAGATGGTCAGATTCTTGAATTCGAAGTGTCTGACCGCTTGGCTTTTGGGATAGGTGTAGATACTAAAAATTTAAGCGGAGTCGTGGTAGATGGTGAAGCATTGAGCTTCGAGGGTGAATGGGTGGAGAGCAGTTCATTACGCCCATTTGTGGGTTTTTCTTATTTTCATGATGGAAATGGGGGTAAGGGGATGCGCTCCGCCTGTTTTCCCTTTAATGCACCGAAGGATGGATTGCATGAAATTATGGTATCTTATGTTTCTTCGGGGAACCGTGCCGGTCAAGTGCGCTACGAAATTCAAGATGAAAAGGGATTGTCCCGAATTATTGTAGATCAACGAAAGAAAGCAAATACTGATGATTTATGGCATTCTTTAGGGTCTTTTGTTTTCGAGAAGGGTAAAAAATATGACTTAAGGGTATTTAATGAAGATACTGAGGGATATGTAATTGTCGATGCGGCTCATGTTATTCCGTTAGATTAATCCAGTTCAGTTTAATTTAATAATTTTCGAAACTTTTTGGTGTATGAATCGTTTTATTGGACGAACATTATGCCGTATTCTCAAAATATTTTCCTTGGAGAAGGAGTTTTACTTTCGATGAAAGAAGAGAACAGTTCAGATAAAATCGAACTGAGCACTGAGCATAAACTCATGCTCGAAGTTGCCAAGGGTGACCATTTTGCCATGGAGGAGATCGTTAATCTGTGGAAAAATTCACTGTTCCGCTTTTTTGACCGTTCATTAAAAAATTCAGCTGATGCTGAGGATTTAACGCAGCGTGTATTTATACGGGTTTATCAATCGGCATCTCGTTACCAGCCCAGAGCAAAGTTTTCTACATATCTTTTTACAGTAGCCCGACATTTACTTATTGATGAGATTAAGAAAATGAACCGACAGCAAGTATCATTATACGATGATGATTGGTTGGATGGGCAGGGAGATACTCAAAAAGATAATTTAAACGAATGGTATGAAATTCTGAATTATGGATTGAAGGGAATGCCTGAGCATTACTCCACATCGCTGTTATTGCGGGTTCAGCGAGAACTGAGTTATGTGGAAATTGCTGATATAATGAAAGTGTCAGAGTCGAGAGTAAAAACCTGGATTCATCGTGCACGAAGGCATTTGAAAGAAACTTTAGAGAACTATAGAAATTAATATGAAAAATGACAGGGAGATTGATAAGGAAATTGATAAATATTTAGCAAATGAATCCTCTTCATTAGGGGATGATTTTACTCAGGATTTACTTTCCCGGGTTGACCAACTTGAATCAGAATCTGAACCGGAATCTGAGAATACCTGGTTACTGCCTTTCGTTTCTCTTGGAGTAGCCGCTTGCCTCGTCTCTCTTTTTATTTTAGCAAATTTGAAAATAAACAATGAAGTTAAACCATCTTTTATCGCGGCTAATAAGGAATTAACTGAGATTTCCTTAGAGGGTCCAGAAAAAGTAATATTGGAGGATTTAATGGCAATTCCAGAAGAATGGGATGTCACTCATACACTTTTTAGTGAAGAAACTTACGATTTGTTGGTTTTACTGGACTATTAATATGTAAGGCGACAGATGAAATTTATAAACAAGATAATAAGGACTCAAATTTTTTTACTTGGTCTTGGTTTGGCCATACTTAACGCGGATGAGGGCCTCGATGGGCAGACTGTTCAACAGACAAAGGGCTTAATTCGTAAAAGTTTTAACGATAAGAATTACACTAAAATGAGTTTGCGCCGAAAGTCCCCTTTTCCCGGTGCGAATGAAGTGGAATTACTTCGTTCCTTGCTAGATGCGTCACCCGAGCGATTGAAGATTATGAAAAAGACAATCGAACGGGTTGAGTCCATGAGCCCGCAGAAAAAGAAAGAAATTAAAATGCGCTTGAGGCAATTGAAAGATTCGCCACCACATCTTCGTGCACATGAACTTGGCCGACTTAAGCGTAGGTATGAACAACTCACTCAACATTGGGCTAGTCTGCAACCTAAAGATCGACAAAATGAGATTAAAGCCTTTCGAGCACTCTCATTTACTGAAAGAGAAAAATATTTTAAAAGCGTTACTCAACACAAAAAAGGACAATAACATTTTATCCGGTTTCAAGAAAAACTGATTGGATTTTGTGGGGACATAACTTTTAAAGTTTATGACAAGCTGATTTTTATCTTGCTTCCAATAATAGAAATTCGATTTGTTGAATATCTTACCAATTTTATTTTATTTCTACTATGCACAAATCATACAAGCAAACCACACACTATTCACGACGAGCATTTTTAGGTGCTTCAGCATCCGCTGCATTTACATTTACATTTTTACCTTCAAGGGTATTCGGGGCAAATGAAAGATTGCAGATTGCAGGAATTGGCGTTGGCGGGAAAGGGAAAAGTGATTTTGATCATTTGGCTGCTCATGGTGATGTGGTAGCTGCTTGTGATATTGATTCCCGTAGATTGGATGTTGCTTTAAGAAAACATACCGATGCGGTTAAATTTTCTGATTATCGCGATTTGCTCAACCAATTTGGAGATAAAATCGATGCGATTACTGTGAGTACTCCTGATCATACTCATGCACCTGCGGCAATGATGGCCATGCATAAGGGAATTCATGTCTATGTACAAAAACCAATGACTCATACCGTTTGGGAAGCACGTCAAATGACAATGCTTGCAAATAAAAAAGGCCTTTGCACGCAGATGGGTAATCAGGGGACTGCAACAGACGGAATCCGAGAAGGTGCAGAATATGTCCGATCGGGTGGTTTAGGAGATGTGAAGGAGATCCATGCATGGACAAATCGACCGGTCTGGCCCCAAGCTCCCGGAATAGTCGCTCGCCCATCCGAAGTAATGGATGTGCCCGATCACATTGATTGGGATTCTTTTATCGGGCCGGCGCCCATGAGACCGTACCATTCCTGCTATACTCCTTTTAAATGGCGTGGTTGGTGGGATTATGGAACAGGCGCTCTTGGAGATATGGCATGTCATACAACGAATCTAGCCTTTATGGCTTGTGAACTTACGCAACCAACTAAGGTCGAATCTGTAAATACTGGACCCATAAACGATGAAACATACCCATCTTGGGCATCGATTAATTTTGATTTTCCTAAAACGGATAAGCGCGGGCCGATCAAATTTCACTGGTACGAAGGAAAGGTCGGGAACAACGGAAAAGACAATAAAGGAATTAAGAATTTGCCTCCAATGGACCTATTTCACGGGCAAACCCCAAAAAATAGCGGATTATTGATTGTCGGGACCGAGGGCATAATGTACTCCCCGAATGATTATGGTGCTGATTGGTTAGTTTACAAGGAAGGCAAGTGGCAGAAACGCGATGAAGTTGAACTACCTGAACAATTTCTTCCCCGTAATGGACAAGGTGACGCTGGAATGAAAGAAGAATTGGTGAAAGCGATTCGTGAAAATAATCCAAAGATTGCAATGTCTAATTTTGATTATGCTGGGAATATGACAGAGGCAATTTTACTTGGAAATGTCGCCATGCGTGCGGGAGGTAAATTTAAGTGGAATGCAAAAAAATTGAGCACGGATCGTAAGGACGCCAATAAATTAATTTCCAAAGCTTATCGAAGCCAGTGGGGTTTCGAACCAGCTTGATTTAAGCTCAGTAATATTTTTTCGAAGCGAAAGTTTTCGTTTCGAAGGGGCAACTTTGATTCAAATTTCAAGATTTGATTCCTGGTACTCTTTTGGCTATAATTTTATATTATTAAATGTAAATTAAGTCAGAATAACCGATTAGAAGGATATTTTTTACATAACAAATTCGTTATCAATTGAGATGAGAATTCCCTATTTTCAGGTAAACGCTTTCAGTGAGGGTGCGTACACAGGCAATACCTCGGGTGTATGTATACTCGAAGATTGGTTGTCGACCGATGAATTACAAAGTATTGCAATCCAGACGGGGATGTTTGAAACAGCCTTTCTGTTTAAAAATGCCTATAATCTATGGTCCATCAGATGGTTTAGCTCCAATGCTGAAATAGATTTAAGTGGTCATGGTACATTGGCCGCAGCCCATATTTTGATGGAAGAGGGTTTTTCCAATGGAAGTCAAAGCCTTAACTTCTCCTCTAATGGCGGAAGTTTAAAGGTGGTAAAAGGAGAGCAGGGCGCCCTTCGCCTGGAGATGGATATTTTAAAGGCAAGATCATGTGCGGCATCCCCTTTGTTAGTCGAAGGACTCGGTGCTTATCCGGATGAAACTTTTGTTGGGATGGATGTTCTTTGTATTTTTTCAGATGAATCAATTGTTCGGGAGTTAAAGCCTGAGCCAAGATTATTAAAAAGGATTAACAGTACCCGTGGAATTATTGCGACGGCTAGGTCATTGGATGCAGATTGTGATTATGTGACTAGGTTTTTCGCGCCAAGATATGGAGTTGATGAAGATGAGGTTACTGGTTCAATTCATGGTTTACTGATTCCCTACTGGCAAAAGAAATTAGGTAAAGTGAAAATGCGGGCCAATCAACTTACTCCCCGAGGTACTTCACTTTTGTGCGGAATGGAAAAGGGGCTTGTCTGGGTCGAAGGTTGTGCAGACACATTCTTCAGGGGGGAGATTGCCTTCTGATTTCTTTAGTATATCCACAGCAATTAAGTTGTACTTTATACAATCCTTAATACCACACAATGTTAATTAGATAATATACTCTCATTGTGAACTCTGAGCAATGTTGCCATAATCGTTTTCATTAATTGAGTATAATTTTAAAAGTACTTCCGTATATTAAATGAAGTATTAGGCGTTTTACAACTTGTCTATCAATACGTTCGAAACAGAATGAAAGCATGATTCTTTTTTTACAAAAAATCACTCCCTTCTTCCCTCTCTTTCTAATTCTCTCATTATTCGCAGATTCTGCTAGGGGAAAGCAGGCCAAGAAAATTAGTTTTTATAAGGATATACGACCTATTTTTCAGGAGCATTGTAATGGTTGTCATCAACCCGCAAAAATGAAGGGGGATTATTTAATGACGGAATTTCCTTCTTTATTAAAAGGAGGAGAAAGCGGGGAAACAGCTGTAGTGCCCGGCAAGGCGGAGATAAGTTATCTGATCGATCAAATAAAGACAGATAAAGATGGATTTTCCGAGATGCCCAAGGGAAAAGAGGTAAAACCTCTTCACTCATCGCAATTTCAAAAAATAGTTCAATGGATAAACGATGGAGCTACAAACGATTCCCCCGAGGATTCGGGGCCCCAATATACTTTGGATTCCCCTCCGGAATATGAAATTCCACCCTTAATCCTTTCTTTATCCTACTCTCCGGATGGAAAACATCTGGCTATGACTGGGTTTCATG
>CBFHYW010000049.1:0-9602 GCA_965660135.1 Opitutales bacterium | reverse complement strand
GCCTATACCTGCACCAACACCTTGTGATGGGAAGTTATAAGCATAAACTTCAGCTCCCTTTCCCACTCCGGGCATTGTGCCTTTTCCAAAACCAGCTCCATCTTTATCGAAATTTCCTACAGCACCAAGCTCGTCATCATCAAAATCTCCACGACGGGCATCGGGAACAAAATTACCAACATTTACATTATCATTTCCGCCTCGACCTAAACCAATATCTTTTCTGTCTAAGCGGGCTACTAGATCATCGTCATTGTCAATAATGATCAATTCATCATCGTCAAGTGTGGCAAGTCGACGGTCAAGCAATCCAACATCAACATCATCATCGATCACAACACGGTCACGCCCACCACGAATTCTTCCGTTGCCACCATTACCACCGAATGCACCACCACGGTTGTCACCTGTTAAACGAAGATGGCGGTCATCATTTTCAACATAAACGATATCATCATCGTCATCGCCAATAACAGCAGTAATTTTCTCGTCGTTTAAGACAACTCCATCTAAGCGATCATTGTAAGCTACATTTGCTCCAGCAATAAAACCACCGGGATTAACCGTAACAAATCGCTCAACTGAATCCATAACATTTCCGGATTTTGAGTCTTTAATCGTGTAAATAACTTTGTATTGGCCTGGAGTGTTAACATCTACAAAGGAAGCAGTCTCCACAAATGCGGTCAGATCTTCATCTCCCACAATCGCACTGTACCCAGGATCAACCCATAACTTTCCAGCTGGCCAAGGAATACTATTTCCTCCAGTTAAAGTAATAACAGATGATTCTCCTGCCGCAGCATCGACCGCCGAAACCATTTCACCCTCTTCGATCACCTCATCCTCATTGGCAATCGGCTCAGACTCCTCTGTACCCATTACTAAAAGTATACCAAAACCAAGTGCTAGTACATACCCAGCAATCAAACTGGAAAGTGCTGCGGTGCGATGCTTTGGATTTAGCTGAGACTCTTCGGATATTACATCCGCTTCAGCTGATTCCTCAATCGTCGAATCCGTCGTTTCCTCGGTCGTCTCCTCGTTCGTCTCTTCCTTCTTCATTTTCAGTACTTTCTTTAGTGGTTTGGATTGAAAGGTTTTTATATTGATTGAAAGCCAAATGAGCCATGATCACCTGTCCTACAATGACTGCTAATCCAAAAAGTAGAAAGAATGGATTAGACAGCAATGTGGATTGAACCATCCCCAACATCATACAACAGAACAAAATTGCACCGAGCGCCAGAGATATAAGAAGTTCTTTCGACATTTGTTATATAATTTGCGTAATTATGGCTTTGTGCAAGTTAAAAGAAAAATTATGGGAACCAACATCGGCTATGGATAAAGAACTTACATGTTCTATGTAAGTCCGCTTTTGGGAACCCAGTAATGATTGATCAACCTGCATTTAAATTAGTTCTGCCACTAGTCTCTGTCATTGGACAAAAAAAAATATTTATTTTTAAAGTATTAACCTATTAAAATTTACTTTGCTATCCACACGCCCATTTTCGATTACTAAAATCTCATTGTACTTTCCAGGGTACATTATCCGAGCGTAGAATCAGGGGAAGCTCAGAAATCGGGATCCAATTATAGTCCAATTTCCTAAGAACTGCTTCGTCTCTGATTTTATTAAATATAGCAAAGTTTTCTGAATCGGAATAGACAAAAAGATTTAAAAAGAAAGCCTGACGGACTGAGCGTGGTGCATCCTGAACCGAGGAAAGAAACAGATCAAGGGCATCTTCGTTCATGGGATCGACCCCTTTTTCTGAATCAACTTTCACTTGAAATCGCTTATCCGGGGTTTGATTCCATGATAATCCATCTTCATTTTTTTCCACTGATCCAATTCCAATAGAGATCATTGGATACATTTTACCATGAGCCACAATGACAGGAAGCGGTTTCTTCCTGGTATCTTTTTGTTGGGGCAAACTCACTTTACGATAGGGCTTTTTCTTTAATTCCTTGCTAAGCTCCTGATGTTCGAAAATCGTTTCTAATCTGTTCATTTCCTCCTCCATCGTTAAACGCTCTTCCTCAACAGTGGATTCTAATTGCTCCATCTCTTTCAGCCTGTTCTTTTCGCGCTGGGCTAATTTTTCCAAAGCGGAAGAATCACTACTTAAATCATCTAAATTATCTTTAATTTCTTCAATTTCTTCTCGCTTAGAATATGCATCGTCTTCTAGGTCCTCCAAAATCTCGACATTTTCATCCTTCAAATCAAGAAGGGAGTTCTTGAGTTGCTCACGGGCTCGAATCAACTCAGATTTATTATCATCAGTTTTGACCAGCTTATCATACAATTCCACGCTTTTCTTATTTACACTTAGAGCGAGCAGAAGAGCGATCAGTATAATCCCTCCAAATGTGTTGCACAAAGTATCGAGCAACATATCTAAGCTTCCGCCTTCTTCTTCTTCCCTTGCCATTATTTCACCAAAATCTAATTTTTTGTGAAGGATAGAAAATCATGTCCAATAACGAGATCATGGATTGGGCAAAAACTCAACAAAGGGGTCAGGTGTTTTATCAGTAAATAAAACGGCCGCCTCTTCATGAATGGGTTCAAAACCATATTTAAACCCAATCATGCGAGTAAGGTTGTTCTTTGGGTCACATAGTAAATCAAACAAGTTCTTTTGAATCGTTCCATTTCTCCCTGGCACATTAGTGATGGTGGTTTCACATGCAGAGGGCCGAAAGAAATAAACGAAGAAGTTTTTCTTATTATCGTAGGAGGTTAAAGCTGATCCGAGTTGTTGATAGTAGTTCGCTGGAGAAACCTGAATCGTTCGTTGCTCGCCATTAAAGATTCCAATAGTGAATTCAGTTGCTCCAAGAATAACTAACACCGGCTTCTCACCCACATTATTTTCTTTGGGGATCACCCGAACTTCGTTTTTAATTTGGGATTGTAATTGTTCAACCTGGGAATTGAGGTTTGCATCCAATTCTTGGAGTTCCAACTCCGAAAGATTTTTCAAAGAGCGAAGCAAACGGGCATTTATTTTGTCTTCTAATCCTTTTTTTTCTTCAATTAACTCAGCTTGCTGAACCTTGGCTAGATCAGAAAGTAATTCTAAACTTTCGATTTTCTCCTTCATTTCTTTGCTCTCATTCGAATCTTGAATTCCGAGTTTCTTTTTAAATATTTCTATTTCAAGATTAAGCTTTCGAAGCTCTTCAGCTAATTTCTCAATTTCACTATTCTTTGCCTCACTCTTAACTAAGAATTCTCGTTTTTCTTCAGTTATCTCTTGATGTAACTCAGCAATTTCTTCCATCACCTCGGTGGCATTAAACTCACTTGCCACAACAATCGTGGCATTTCCGCCCCCGTCCTTCAATCCGTCGGTATATTCAACCGGTGCAGTATTATTTCCAGGATTATCTCCCTCTTTTTCACGCTTTGGATTTACTTGTAGTGCCAAAATAAGTGCGATCAGAACTAAAATTCCAATAACCGCAGTTATTATATCCTGAAAGGCAAAGAAACTTACCTTCTCTTCACTGTTTCGGCTACTTCTGCCCATTTTATCCTATGGAAGGTAAAAACTTAAAAAATAAAAAGGATTAAGAACGTGTTCTTCCACTCTTCTCAAGCTTGAGCTTGGCCAAAACATAAGTTTGGCAATATTCGTTACATTCATCCAAGAGCAGAAATTCCTGCCTTTTTCTAAAGGTCATTACCATTTGTACAACAATAGAGGCAACTAGACCTAAAAGTGTGGTATCAAATGCGGTGGATAGCCCCCCTGTAACATCAGTTAATGAATTCTTTAATTTATCAACATCGTCAGCTAACTGTATGGTTACTCCAAATTCTCCGATGGCTGAACCCAGTCCTAAAACCGTTCCAATAAATCCAAGAACCGGAATTGCCCAGTTAAACCCGTTAATTAAGCTGTAACTTGCAGAAACCTGATCTTCATCAATGGATGCCTGAGCATTAGTTAAACTAGCAACTTCACTTATCTCTCCGATGTTTTGTAAATTAGATAATGCAACATCAATTCGATTAAGAAGCAAAAAGTGCTTGGGATCATCGACTTGACCCCGAATCCTAAGCAATGCATCCCGAGCAGTGGCATTGTTTAAAAAGAAGTTTGGATCTTGGGGGATAAGATTGAGGGCAAGAATTTTGCGCTGAAAGCTTACCTTTCTTCCTTTGACGATCAAAATAGCCAATGCCCAAAAAAACAAAAGAGTTATACCAGCACCCATTAAATATCCACCCACTCCCCTGTTAATAAATTTATCAGCAAGGGCAATATGGTAGGGAATCGGCGAGACCTGTTCCTCCTGAGTACCGTCTTCCAAGGTAACCATTTGCATATTTTGTTCGTTCCATTCAGCTGCGGTCCCCGAATCCCCAATCACAAATTCTAAAACTAAAAAGAAAAGGGTGGTTAAAATGAGCCCAACCAAAAAGGTAAAGAATGCGTTAGTATCGGTGTATCTACCTCCACTAAATCCAATCTTCTGCTCAATATCTTGGGTAGACCAACTTAACTCAGGTTCATCAAATCCTACTCCTCCGTCCATTTATTTTTTTCCTTTCACTTGATTAAATAATACAAAACTCTCAAAACTCAGCTCTCTGAACTTACCTCTTTTACGATCGTGCCGCATAGTAAATCGTGAAGACCTTGACGACGCGGCGTAAAGAATACCACAAAGGGCAATATAATAGTTAAGGAAAACAGAATTTTCAAAATTGCTCTTCCAGTAGAAATACCAAACCCAGGAATTTGCTCATCACTCACACGCACAACCTTGATCTTGGACATTCTTTTACCAATAAAACCCCCGGCTTTGGAGGACTCGCCAAGACCATAATACAACCATCCGAGTAAAAAATAAGCTACAATTGCAGCAATCACCAAGGTGCTATCAAATTGTGAAACTGCCCCTGTAATTCCTACAAGTATTCCAACAACAGAGATAAGAATAAGACCATCCAACAATCCAGCAGTTAAACGGGCCCCATTAGAGGCGAGATTTGATGTGTCAAAATTTGGCTTTTCCGTTTCTTCAGACTCAGCATCCTCCTCGTCAATCTGATCTGGATCTTCTTTTTCTTCCACAGTAGCCTTCTTGAGTGAAGAAGTGGGAGATAAAGGTGCAGGAATAGTCTGCATTGGAGGCGGACCGGCAGGGGTGGTAGGGGCTGGTGGTGGTTTGGGTGGTGGTGGTGCAGCAGAACCCAATGAACTGAGACCCTCAGCAACTCCAGGGATTCTGGACAAGGGAACCCATTCAGCTACGCCTTCGAACCAAACTAAGTCACTAAAACGCAAATTTCCCGCCTTCAAATAATCTTTGAGCTCTTTTAGGAGGTAGGGCCCAAATTGAGTTCCCGATCGGTTTACATGAATTTCTGTAGCTGGGCCAGGTTCGGGAACCTCAATGATCTCAGGCTCAGGCTCTGGTTCCGGTTCCGGTTCAGGCTCTGGTTCCGGTTCAGGCTCTTCAATCGTCTGCTCAACTTCTTCTACCGGGTCATCTTCGAAAGCTTTTTCCAAGTTTTGTTCAGGAAGTTCTCCCTTTTCATATTGATCAATAAACTCGGATACTGTGAGCAAATTCTCACCTAATTTCACTTTATGAATCGTGCTAATTTCCTTCATCCGCAATAAATCAACAATTTCCACTGCAGAGTAAGGACCAGATATCTGACCTCGTTTGGAAACTTTGTACTTTACCACATTTGCCATGACTATTTTGAAAAATCTATAGGCAAAAACTTTTCTGCTCCACCGAACTTTCCATTTGGTAGATCAGCGTTTGCGTAACTTTCTGCGAGCACCGCCTCCAACTTTGGATTCGTTCCGACTAAAGGGCTGTATGGAACATGAGCAGCAGCCTTGGATTCTTTCAATTGGTAAGTTCCTCCATCCCCTGAAAGTCCCCAGTAAATGGGAGGAGTAGAACCAGTAAACCTGGGCTTTCCAGAAAGGTCAATATGCCCGATGTAAGAAAATTCTACTTTTTGCAAGGATTTCAATACTCCTAGAGTAAACTTTGCCTCGGGGAAATAATCTCTACTTCCAAGACCTTTGTAAAATTGAGCAAGGTTCGCAGAACGTGATTCATTAGCCTTAACATCCATCCAGTCAGTAGGTCTTATTTTAATCTTAACCCTTGATAAAAGAGATTGGTAATCTTCTAATAGTTGGCTACTCAACCCTACTCCCCATGCTGTGGGTTTCTTTTTCATTAATTCAACAATTTCACGATGGAGGAATGCTTTAAGAAGTGGTGAGATTGTGGGCTCGGCAATAACAACTTCTAGCATTTCCATTAAGGGTCCAGCTAAACTCTTGGTATTTGGGTCGAGCCGTCTTTCGATTTGTTGCTGCAGAAAAGTTGATTCTGCAGTCAACTCGCCGCCAATTACCATATCCCCTTGGATATATCCCCCTTTATGACGGCTAGTTAGTTCATTCACTGACACTTTGCCCATGTGGTGGAAACTCCCAACTTGTATCTTGGTGGTCGTCGGATCGGAAATAGGTTGGCCCTGCTCATTAAATTTCTGTTCGATTTGCTCCTCTTTTACCGGCCCATAAGAATACGAGTGTACTCCCGGTTTCTCGAGGGTTCGGTATACACCCCCAACAGTTTGTCCTTCATATTTAACAAACTGGTATTTCCAGATATCAAGAAGTTTTGGACGCGAAAGGAGTGCCATAATATGATCAAACTCACCTCGAGAGTCATCGGGTTGTAATGTAATTTCACCGGCTTCAACTTTTTCCCATATTTCAACAGGTCCTTCAATAAATAGCTTGCTTCTTAACTCGCCATTATCGTTGGAATACTTTTTACGGTGAGATAACACGGTACGGACATGTGCAGATTTTGACTTTTCAAATGCCTCATTCTGTAAAAGTTTCTCCAGTGCAAAAAAGTACTCCTTCAAGTTTTTTGCCTGCCCCAACCCATCTTCCACTTCACCCAATTCCCCTAAGGCCGAAATAGCTTCCTTTTGCTCTTTAACGAGCTCCTTGAATTCGCGCTCTTGAGCAGAGCTCATCCGTTCCTGCTCTGTGGAACTACGATTCAGCTCAGTTATCGCCCCAAGGGCATCAGACATTTGACGAAGAAAACCCAATTTTTCCTCGCGGGATTTCGCCCGTTTGCTGTTATTCAATAATTCATCCGCCTGCTGAAGAAATCCATCATAGGAAGAACCAGATTTGTTTTCCACTTCTTTCGAATACCCTTTCCATGTTTGCCTTAATTGACGAACCGCGTCCCTTAAAACACGATAATCGTTCGGGTCAATCGCATCGGAATCTGAGAACCCACGGGTTTCCGTATCCAGTTCATCCAGGTATTTTTCCTGAGCAAGAATTCCATGATCCGCTTTGGCATTGCTACGAAAACTTTTCCAAGCTTTCAACACCTTGGCATCAAAATTAAGCACCTCCTGCTTGATTTTTTGAAAACGGTCAACTTCGCGGTCATTGGTATCTTCAACACGGGCAAGGTAAGCTGAAATTTCCTGTAACTTATCCAACACATTTTTATTGTCCAGAAAACGATAGTAGTCCACTTCTGCAAGAGGCAAAGGTTCACCATTTTCATCTTCCCGAACCCTTGGAGCAGATTCGAATAACTCCAAAAACCGCTTTGCATCCCGAATTTGAAAACTTGGGTCATTATCAAGGTCTTCCAAAATTTTGTCACACATAACGCCAACGACGACTCCTCGTCTGCGTTCGATATCCACTTTCTTTAAAATTGGCATTAATATTTTATCTTGTGTCTTAAGTAAAAATTCGTCCTGACTTTCAGACACCAAATTTTGACCAGCTGAATCAAAAATTTTCTCAACCGATTGATCTAAATATTTCCTGACTTCAACATCGTCCAAATAATCTGGGTAATTCCCCACAAAGGCGGATAATTTCTCCCATTGCTGAGTCGGATTAGGGACTTGCAACACAGTCTCCGCGGCGGATCTGGCATCCCAAAATCCCTTCAACCACCAGAGACCAGCAACCGCACCTATGGCAACCAAGACAAAGCTAAAAACACCGGCTATCCAAAGCCTCTTTGTTTTTCCATGTATTCGGAGAATACGATTTTTGACATGACCTTCAGCTTTTTGGAGGTCCATCATGATCTCGGTTGAAAGAGACTTACCTAAGTCCTGAAAATCCTGTCGGTATTTTCGTAATTCATTTTGCTCACCCAAATAAGTTTCAAGGGTTTTTCTCCCCTGAGTTTCAGATTGATGCATCTCAGCTAAACGATTTTTAAATTGAGATACAATCGCTTCGAGCTCACGTTCAGACTTTGCCTCGTCTGCTAATTCTTCTGCCCACTCCTTATATTCGTTGTAAACATTAATATCATCTGGAGCTAATTCACCTTCCAATCCATGCTCTTGTGCCAAATTAAAAAACTCGCCAATCAATGCTAGCGAACCCTTCCAATCATCTGCCGCACGAAATGAAGCAATCTCAATAAGAATTTGTTCCAGCCTTGATTTTGCACTTCTCCTCTCCACGCTGTCACGAACAGCAAGTGCATTTTCCCAATGATCGCCTTTGGGCTGTACGACCCAGTCAGTATCCTCGATATCAAGCATTAAATCAAGAAACTCTGCTTCCCTACCCGCTTCGATCAGAGATGTTAATTCTTTAATTTTATCTTCAAGTATTTTAACACTAAGCTGCCCAAAATGCCTCTTGGATGCGGCATGATCAGGATTCGCCTTAAGAATCATTTTTAATATCTTAAAGGTCTTTTCTTGGTCACGACTACGAGCGGCAGTGCGATACTCTCTAAAAAGCGGACTATCCTCACTTATTTCTTTATCGTAAAGCCCATTGAGTAAATCAACATGCTCATCTGCCCAAGTTGGTCCCACATACAGTCCCTTCTCATCACAAATTTTTCGCCATTTCCCATCATTGGCAAAAGATAACTTTTCCATGAGGGTCAAAACATCAGGCGGTTGCTCCGCAAGCTCACGGGCTGCAAAATCTTTGCCTGAACGGATCAGAGTTACGCAATGCTCTAGTCTCTCATCAATTTGAGTACGAAATTTCGCGTACTCTTTTGCTAGTGCATGAAAAACCGGGTCAGTGGTTCCTTCCTCCCTCAGGGCCTTTTCAATACGGTCAATTAAACGATCAATATTCACAACGATTTAGTAAAATAATTTAGAAGTTAAAAAATAAAGAAATTATAAGTTTGAAGGAGGGGCAAGCCGTAAAAAATCTGATTGCTTAACCCAATCTCCATTTGGATTCTTTTTATAAATGGCCAAGGTCCATGGTATGCCTGAAATTACTTTCTTAATGTGGCTAGCCACATCAATGGGCTGTGACCTTATCACTTCATTTTGCTTGGTTAAGAATTTTTTGTTTATTTGGTCATAATAATTGGCATATTTTTTTGAAGAAATAATGTTATCTTTTTCCCTTTTAAAAATCTCGTTTTTTCCCGGTTCCTCGACTGTCGAGATTGCTGATTTGAGAGTTTCAAGATTAGGAATGCTTTCTGCCAAGTCAGGTAATTGTTTTTCATAAAAATTTTTATAGTTTTTAAATAACTCATTCAATTCA
>CBFHYW010000048.1:0-9834 GCA_965660135.1 Opitutales bacterium | reverse complement strand
CAAACAACGGTGGCAATTGCCCCGCACCCGGTAAATGCTTTGACTATGGGAGAAGATTTATCTCCGTCGGAATCATAATGACTGTAGAGCCAAGTCATATGTTCTGGTGCCATTTGATCGTGATAACCGATGATTAGGTTAAGCACGATCAGGGCAGCTCCAAAAATGAAAAGTAGAATGGTCGCAATTTGATTCTCAGCAGGGATTGAAATGAGGTTCTTAAAAAAATTGAAAGAGTCTTTGGGATCTATGAGTTGTTTTGCGTTATTCTTTACCTTGGCTCGTGTGGGAAATTCACTTGCGGTATGATTGGAAAGACTAAACCTCGTGGTTGAATTAAAGAAAAAAGCAGTAGTAACTTTGACCTCTGCCAAAGTTTGTATTTTGATTTTTGAACCGGAGTAGGGAAATGAACCGGCAGCCTTTTTCATTACCGCTGCGGATATATGGAATTTCTGAGAAGCAGACAAAGTAAATGGGATTTTACGAAGATCTTTACTATCGTGAACAGGTCTAGAATCCTTTACTGTAACTTCTCGTTTTATTGAAAAAGTCGCTTTTTTTCCAATAAGAGATGAATCCTTTACTTTGATTTCGAATTCAATGCCACCATCACTCAAAGTTTCTGGATAAATTATTATTTTTTTCGACATGAATTTAATACCATTTATTATTGAGTTTAATAGGGCAAGAAAATGTTTCTTAAAATCAATTGAAACAATGATAGAAATGTAAGGAATATAGATTCTAATTTTTTTCTAAAGATTGCCAACCAATCTAAAAAGTGGAATAGAACTGCATATGATCTTTAGAAAATTTTCTATAACCTTCCTTATCCTCCCATTAGTAATTTCTTTTTTATCAGCGGATAAAAAACATAACCTTTTAGTTAATACTTTACCGGAATTAAAAACGAGTGAAGCACCCCAGACATGGGACGATGCCTGGGAAGGTTTCGATCCCCGGGCAGAGCCTATGGATGTGGAAATTTTAAAAGAATGGGAGGAGGATAATGTTGTATTGAAAGTTTTGCGCTACCGAATCGGAGTGTTTAAGGGTCAGAAAGCGATGATGGCTGGGGTATACGGACATCCCAAAGGAGGGAAGGGCCTACCTGGATTACTGCAAATTCATGGAGGAGGGCAGTATGCTGATTACAAAGCTCCTTTAACTAATGCAAAACGTGGATACGCATCAATTTCTATATCGTGGGCTGGTCGGATTTCAGCACCAGGCTACCGGGTGAGCCCACATGAGGTAAAACTTTTTTGGGAAGGAAAAACGGAAGATCCTAGATACAAAATAACCACTGATTGGGGAGCTTTGGATGCATACCATGCTCCGAGTCGTAATGGAAGGGATGCATTCCCATCCATTCCTGTGGCGGATTGGACTCTGGATCCGGTTGAGTCACCTCGAAATAATTCCTGGTTTCTCGCTACCCTTGGAGCAAGAAGAGGGCTGACTTTTCTTGAGCGCCAACCGGAAATAGATGCTGATAAATTGGGCGTTTATGGACATTCCATGGGAGGGAAATTATCTGTCTTAACCGCAGGTTCGGATAAACGAGTAAAAGCAGCGGTACCTTCCTGTGGCGGAATTAGTGATCGTTATAGCAGTAATCCTCTTCACCTTGCCACTGTAAGTGATCCACCAAGCCTTAAAAATATTAGCTGCCCGATCTTATTTCAAAGCCCATCTAATGATTTTCATGGTCGAATAAATGATCTGAAAACATCGATAAAAGAAATTAAAAGTGAAGATTGGCGTGTAGCCTGTTCCCCACATCATAACCACCAGGACTCAGCAGAATACGAAGTGGCAAGTCAGTTATGGTTTGATCAATATTTAAAGGGATCCTTTAAGCTACCTTCCACTCCACAAATTATTGTAAATTTATCTCAAGGGAAAAACCCCCTGGTTACTTTGAATATTGATGAGTCCAAGGTTGATTCGGTTGATGTTTTTTATACTCAGCAAGGGCAGATAGATCGTAAAAAAGACGATTCCACTAACACCAAGAGTCGATTCTGGCACCATGTTTCAGTCGCCAAAAACAACAATGCTTGGAGAGCGGAACTCTCGATACATTACCTAGGTAAACCGCTTTGGGTTTATGCTAATGTCACCTATAGACTTGGAAAATCGATTACGGGTGCTGGTTACTATTATGGAGTGTATACGACTGAAAAATTTACTCTCTCTTCGCTCATGCAGGTTATCACACCAAGAGAATTAATGGCCGCTAAGGCTGTAGCTACGATGAAAGCAAGTCTTGTAATTGAAGATTTTAAGGGTGATTGGAGAAAGGAGTGGTTTTCTTATAAGAAAAACAAATGGGACATCAAAACTCATAAAATTTATGATCCTGTTTGGTCAGCTCCAAAGGGTGCAAAATTATATTTTGAGGTTAAATCAGAAATGCCCAATAAAATGGTTGTTGGTTTGGATAGTCACATAGCCGAAGTGAGCGTGACAGGAAAAAATTCATGGCAGGGGGTTAAACTTAGCGTTTCTGATTTCAAGAATATTAAATTTGAATCCAAAAAAAGTTGGAGTGAGTTCCGGCAATTAAGAATGGGGGATACCGAAACTTTAAGACCACCTAAATCATCTGAACTAAAAGCCCGCCAAGTGGGCAGTCCGTGGAAAGGGAAATCACCTGAGTTCCGTTTCCTTCGATGGTTATTGTAAAAGTTTAAATCAATTCCAGTTTTCCGAAAAGTTAAGATTGGAATTAGAAAGGAACATCATCCTCAACCCCGTCATCATATTCATCATAGGTATCAAAGGAAGATGAGTCCGCTTCGCTAGATGGCGGGGCTGCATCTTCGGATTGAATCTTATACCCGCTTATAGATGTAAACCATTTGGTTACGCCGTCTTTTCCTTGCCATTCTCTACCGTTGATACGTGCATCGATGGTAACCTTTTGACCTTTCTGTAAGCCCTTACTCTGTTCGATTGTATCTTTAATAAATTCCACAGGAATAGGATTTGCCCATTTCCCGTCACCAGTTTCAACCACCACCTGGTGCTTTCTGAATCCATTTGCACCATATTCGCGAACTTCGTCCACAAATACGATTTCTCCTTTAATTGTTACTTCATTCATAGATTCCGTGCATCATACATTTGCTAAAAGATAGTGAAAGCAAAAACAATGTTGTGGAAAAAATGGTGATGGGTAAAGCTCTGGATATTTATGCATCTAAATCCAGTTATTTCATTATTTTTCTTTGTTCTTTTCTATTACTATGCTCATGCAAACGCTGAGGCATATCGGCTTTTTACTGATCAAAATAATAGAACGATTGAGGCAAGGTTTAATAAATTCAATGGTGATTATGTTCAGATTGTTCGAAGGGATGGACGGTCATTCAGAGTAAAGCCATCCGCATTTTCTTATGACGATCAAAAGTATTTTGCTGATCTGAAAGAAAAAATTAATCCCAAGACCAATCGGTTATGGACTGCCGATGACTTTAAGGGATTATTATTGAGGGATAAATGGACATGTCAGATTAAAAGTGGGGCACACAAGCATATTATTGAATTTAGTTTAGATAAAATTGATATTGATAAGGATGATATTCCTGATGGGAGGAAAATTGTGCATCACACTTCCTTTGTGAATAAGAAAAGGCTATCTTCATTCGGTTGGTGGAAGGTTAATGCCGAGGGAATTATTGAAACATCTATTGGGACTTGGGAATACGATAAAAAGGGTAACCTTTTAACAGGCAAATGTAAGTCCTGTTACTCTTCCTGTTGTAGTGTCCTGAGACCCTTCGTAAAGCAGTTGGAGCAGAAGTAAGTTTTAATTCAGGTCTGGAATTTGAATTAGCCTAGATCAAACTTTCATGATGTTTTCAGTTAATTAGCTTAGCTAATTTATTAATAGACTTAGGCTTTTATTTTAGTTTGCAGGATTTTCCTTCTAGAAACGATTGTTTTGCAGTAGATAAATATTCCTTCGTCCAGCTGTTATCCTTTTAAATTAAAAAGAACGTTGAACAAAGTTCCTGCCCTTACAATATAACGATTTGTATTAACTTTTTAACTAATCGTGAAAACTTCCCTTATTTTTTGTTTCCTTTATCTCTTCCTTCGGATTCACCTGTTGGGGAGCATGCCAGTGACCAGAATTTGCAAACCAGAGAAACTAATCGTCTCTACATCATTTAATGAGTTTTCGCCGATAGTTCGCAAGGGTCATATATGTAATTGGCGAGTCAGCAAAGGAGAGTATGTTGTTGAAGCCCATCACAACCGTTTTCGGGATGCCAAGGGAATTGTGGCCCTGATAACCAAAGGCCAGGGAGCACAATTTAAAAATGTTTCTATTTGGCACGCAAAAGCAAAAAAAATATTATGAACGAAGCTTTTGCCTACACTCATCGCCTGTCTAATTTAAAGCTCCCACTTGATCATCGATCTGACGCTCTGCGTGATGAGATTTTATCATTCCTCAATTTGAGAAACGATCAATTAGAAAAATTTAAAGTCTATCGTCGAGGTTACGACGCACGAAATAAGTCAAATATTCACTTTATTTACACATTAGATTTACTTTTTTCAAGCGATGTCGATACCACCGCACTTGCGAAAGAATATCACCTTCAGAATGCCCCGGATATGGCATATAAACCGGTTTTTAAGCAATCTGTTGGAGCATCTTTTGTTACTCAAGCAAATTACGAGAGACCTGTGGTTATTGGAACTGGACCTTGTGGTTTATTTGCTGCATTGACTTTAGCTCAACTGGGTCTTCAACCATTAGTTCTTGAGCGTGGCAAAGCCGTACGCCAGCGAACAAAGGATACTTGGGATTTTTGGCGTAAGCAGGTATTTAACGATGAGAGTAATGTCCAGTTTGGTGAGGGGGGAGCGGGCACATTTTCGGATGGAAAATTGTGGAGTCAGGTAAAGGACCCCAAGCACTTGGGTCGAAAGGTCATGGAGGAGATGGTGAAGGGTGGGGCGCCGGAAGAAATTCTTTATGTGAGCAAACCACATGTGGGCACTTTTCGATTGGTGAAAATTGTTGAGTATTTACGAGGAGAGATTGAACGTTTGGGAGGAGAAATTCGATTTTCCACCCGAGTCGAGGACATATTAGTTGAGAATGGTTCCATTAGAGGTTTGAGCACACATAACTTGGTAAATGGCCAACATGAGCAAGTTGATGCGTCGCAAGTTGTTTTGGCTATTGGGCACAGTGCCCGCGATACATTTGAGATGTTGCACTCCCGGGGTGTTTTCGTTGAACCCAAAGCATTCTCTATTGGGTTTCGTATTGAGCACCCACAGGGCTTAATTGATCGTGCTCGCTTTGGGAATAATGACCGTTATGCCGGGCATCCAGATAAAATTGTGGAACATGTAGGTGCTGCAGATTATAAGTTAGTTTATCATGCAAAAAACGGGAGGAGTGTTTATAGTTTTTGCATGTGTCCGGGAGGAACTGTGGTGGCAGCAACATCTGAGATCGGGCGGGTTGTAACCAATGGAATGAGTCAGTACTCACGACTCGAGCGAAATGCTAATGCTGGAATTGTGGTTGGGATTGAACCCAGTGATTTTGGTGCTGATTCAGGTAATCCACTTGCAGGAATCGCGTTTCAGAGAAACTTGGAATCAGGTGCTTACAAATTGGGGGGCGAGAATTATTTTGCCCCCGGGCAATTAGTTGGAGATTTTTTAGCCGGTCGAGCGAGCAAGGAGCTGGGTGATGTTGAACCATCTTACAAGCCGGGGGTTCTCTTGACTGATTTGACTGGAAATCAAGGCCCTTCTGCATTACCTGCTTATGCAATCAAGGCCATTCAAGAAGCCTTGCCTGAGTTCGGAAAGCAGATCAAGGGTTTTGATCGTAGAGATTCACTTTTTACTGGAGTTGAAACACGCACAAGTGCACCAATTCGAATTCGTCGAAATGTGGTAAAGCATCCGTTGGCTTTCCAGTCTATCAGTACTGAAGGATTATATCCGGCCGGGGAAGGTGCAGGTTATGCAGGTGGCATTATGAGTGCGGCGATAGACGGCATAAAGGTGGCGGAGGCATTAGCTGGAACTTATCTGACCAGAGCAAGTTCATGAATCTAATTCTGAGAAATCTGATTTGATTCTTATTAAAGAAGAGGTTGATACGGGTCCTAAAAGCAAGTACATGAAAGTTACAATATCTGTGGTAGATTGTAATAGCCTTGGGCTTGAAATAAATGCTAGCCTTTAAAAATGAAAAAAATGACTAATCGTTTTAACTGGATTTTCCTGCTCACCTTTTTATTTGCTTCCTGTGGAAAAGAAATTCAAGGGAGCTATACTGCAATGGTGGAAGGGAAGAAAGTAACTTTTCAATTTAAAGAAGGTAACGAGGTTTTAGTCAGAGGATATTTCCCCGTTGAACTTACTGGTAGTTGGGTGGAGGAAAAAACATTTGGAGAGCCTATGATTTGGATATCTTTTGATGGCCCGGAAGATAAGCCTTTCCGTCTTCGGTTTGAATTAAAACCGGATGGTAATAATTTTGAATTAACGGCTATTAAAGCCCGCCCCTTAGGAAAGGGAACAAAATTAAATCCCGTTGTACTCAAGGGAAGTCCAGTTTTTAAACCACAAGAACAAGAGAAGGAATAAATATGCAATACAAAGTAATTATAGAAGATGCCACAAAAGGTGTTATGGGTGGAGGGGCAATGGAGACTGCTACTTCAACATTGTCTGAGAAAGTAAACGAGGCAATTAAGGAAGGTTGGGAACCAATAGGAGGTATTTCCCATAGCGAAGACAGGCAGGAGAATCCTTATTTGCTACAGGCAATGATCAATCGAAGCATGGTTTCAGCTTCTGGTTCGGAGTAAGAAATAAAAATTACTTACTACAACCTATAACCAAGTGAGTGGGGGAGGAGGATTCGCGATAAAAAGTAAGAATATCCTTAGATTTCTAATTAGGCGGATTTGGCTCTCTTTTGCCTATGCCCATGAGCGGGTAATATTTCTATATAAAACGATTTAAGTTCTGATTTTTCAGCTTCGTTGATGTGTTTGTCAATTTCGGCAAGATGTACCTCTTTTGCATCGCTCTCGGTTATACCAAATTTGCATTCAAAATCCCAAAAATCTACTCCTTTAGGTAATTCCTTCCTTCGGTTTCTTTTTACGCACTTACGAACCTCAGCTTTTACAGACTCAATCAGTCTTGGGTATTTTATTTTTTCGTGAGTTAACTCAAATGTTTTTTTCATATTTTCTTTGCTTACTTACTAGTTACCCGAAATCATAAACGAATAAATGAATAGTACGAATCTCTTCGTAATTTATTTCCACCTCTCCATTGCTTGCGAATCACGATAATCAAGAACTAGCGAAATTTGATGGAACAAGATAAAGTTTTTAAAATGGATTGAAATATAAAGCACATCTTTATTCTTTAATGCTTTATCTGACCATCAAACTGACTACGGTATAAATTACTTTACCCATGAACTTTCTATATTTCAAAAATAATAATTAAATGAAATTACTTGTACGCAACTTAGATCGATTAACAACCGAGGAAGAGCTAATAACTATATTTAAAGAATTTGGGGAAATTGAATATTGTACGGTTGTGATGGACCCCAAAAGTGGATCTTCGAAGGGATTTGGGTTTATTGAAATGCCCAATGCAAACGAAGCAAAAGGAGCGATCAAAAGTTTAAATTACAAAACGGTTGGCAGAAATAAAATACGGGTTAAAACGACCAAGAATTGAAACTGTTTCGTTCAAATACCCGAACTTGCCATTAATCAGTATAAAAAACTTACTTATAGCTGAGATATTGCATTTTCGCGAATCCGTGAAGAGGCAATAAAAGAGGAGTACGACCAAGTTAAACTTCTTACACTCATGCAAGTACCATGGGTACGGTCAAATTGCTCACTTAATTCTAAGTGATCAGAATGGTATACGATTGCACGCATCAACTTATCACCTGCAATTAATAGGCAATTTTGTAATTCGTTGTATTCCGGGGATGATTTATCAATCTTTCCACTGTGACTGAAACCAATCTGTTGGAAAAAAGGTTCCATTGTTTCGACAATGGTTACGCTCGGAATATCCGCTATTTCAACTATGCATTGATAATAGAAACGTGCCAAATTTGCGGTACAGAGAGGCCATGGATGGCCCATGTCTTCTCCCTGATTTACGGTTCCATCATACTTGTCGCCAGGATACCGTCCAATTAATGGTCCAATATCTAGTGCCCGATCTTGCTCGTTTATCGGGTAGAGTTTTTCAAACTTGTCTCTCAGTTTAGCAACGGTGGCAAGCATGCGTTCATCAAAGCAGGGCAAACCATTATATGTGCATGCAAAAACAATATCGATATTGAGTTCATGTCCCCTTAACGCCCCATTTTTGGCTTTTCCATTCAAAATTGAACGGTAATGACCAAGATCATTTGCCCAATGCTCCTCCAATAATGAGGTTAAAGCTTTAATGATTTCAGGAATTTTTTCCTCAGGATCAATACCCGTTTTGGATGAGGTTTTTTCCAGCTGATCAATTGCCCGTCTTTGAGCAGTCCGTGAAAAAAAACTTTTACCAGTGATTTCTTCCCACGCATTATCTGTGTCATCATCATAGTTATCGATGATATATTGACGGTCTCTTACTAGAATCTTGCGGGCAGTAGACTTTGCATCTTCGCTCAATTGATCCCAAATTTCCAAAATGGATAAAATACGTAATCCGGGACCATCTCCTTGTTCGCCCCAGGATCTTTCGGTTCCGTCAATATTGAAACAGGCATGGGCACTTCTCCCTGCTTTAATCGCAGTTTCCTGTACTTTGAAACTAAAGCTGACATAATCATCAAGCATTTCCTTGGTGGGAAGATCATGGTAAACACACTCGTTTACGGTCAGTGCTCCATCCCGCACCCAAAAATGAACATAGTCCTCGGTAGTTTCGGCATCGTGAGGTCGGGAAGGGGATGCGATAATACATCCCGGCAATGTAAGCATTCGAGTGCCTGGTTCACGACCCGGCTTTGAAAATACCCATTGCCTGGTGGCAAAGTTTCGAAGCATTAACCAAAACATGTATTTTGAGATAGAAGAAAATTTACTTCTTTCTGGTTCCGCATTTATTAATTGACCCATATTATTTTACCAAAGTTTTACTTGAAATGACTTGGAATCACCAGTCAATAAGAAGAAGTGAAGGCTGATCTTTGATTCGTTAGCATATCTAAATATAAGATAATGTATTTATCATTTTCAGTTTTCCATTGGGGTAAGATTTAATGTCCCTTACAGAATTAAAACTTATTGGTGCCCCCCATTAATAAAATTATCTCCTCATCTTTTTATTCGAACTTGTTGGAATTGTTTTGAAAACTGACAAGCGATCCTTAGAATTGGTAGATATTTTAAATTTGCCGAGATAGCTCAGTTGGTAGAGCAACGCATTCGTAATGCGTAGGTCGTCGGTTCGATTCCGATTCTCGGCTCCATTTTTCTTTGAATTAAAAGAATGATGGTGTGAATTAGAATTTAATTCTATAAAAAGTGAATTTAGCTTATTGTCGTTTCCTGTGATATTTAGGGTACTTTTTAAAGTTTTAATTTTATTGTCTGCTTCTGTGTTTGCATACTCCCTTTGGGTGGTAGGCATTAGGGATTCAGATAATATAAAACTTTTAGGTGGTGGTATATCCTTGGTTTTGGCTTTAAGTGTATCCCTGTCCTTATGTTTTGATTTTAAAAGATAGGGACTTGGTAGTGAAATATTCTTTCTTGTTTTAAAATGCTTTAACTTATAATTTAAGTTAAATTA
>CBFHYW010000047.1:0-10095 GCA_965660135.1 Opitutales bacterium | reverse complement strand
ACGATTTCAAGCAGACTCGTGATGTAGGTCAGTATAATGCCAATCCGCGGGGTTTCTTCGACATGCACGGAAATGTGTGGGAGTGGACCGCGGACTGGTATCAGGCGGCCTATCCCAGCGGCAACCCGGTGGTGGACCCAACTGGCCCGGCATCGGGCTCGCTTCGGGTCTCGCGGGGTGGTTCCTGGTACGACGACGGGGCGGACCTGCGTTCAGCTGAGCGCAACAGCGACCCCCCCAGCTACCGCGGCCTTGGCTTCCGTGTTGGTTTCCAATCAAGCAAGTAAGCCACGGATGTGGCTCATAAGCATGAAGGGCGGAGCGTGGCGGGTCTGGACCAAAGGGGCGGTAGCCCAAAAGGGCCATGCCAGCAAGCGGAGCCTAACAATCTTATCTTTTAGTGTTTCTTTTGCCCTTCTTTAGGAAACCATTTATTGAACTGATTGAAGTCATAGTAGTTTCCATTGATATCGAAATTGATGTATGTTGGTATTCCAGTCCGACCTGATTGATGTGCTTTTCTGTTAAGTTGTTTAACCAACTTAATATCGTATTTAACATAGTGCCAATGTGGTTTCTTGCTCATGTATTCAGTTAGTTTATCACCCTCATCCCAACTTAATACAATGACTTCGTATTGTGTTGAATATGATTGATGATGTTTTTGAATTATAGCAGATCTGTATTTGCATGGTCCGCAAAATGTCGCAGTAAAATACAATTGAATGCACTTGTTATCAAACTTGCTAATTTGCACTTGTTCACCTGTTGCATTGTATATAGGAGTATCTTTTTGGATAAAATCAAGAAGATGTAAATGACTACGGCGATCGTGACTCGCAGAAAATAACGAGCATGATATAGTAGACATTAAAAAAGCAATAGATATAATTTGCTTACAAAGTTCCATATTAATCATTACCAAATTTCTTGAAAATAGTCAAAAGACGGAGCAGGCTTTATTTTCAGCGGAATTCTAAATCCGGGAATTGATTAGGTTGTAATTCAATGTTATCTTTTTCAATCATGAGTTTTATAAAAGTTATAACTTCACATCTAGGGGCTCTCTATGCTACGGATTATTCCTATAAAATGGAATGTTTGCTTATGACAAAAAATATGTTGGCCTTTAACTAGTTGGTTTAGATACTTTAGGTAATGGATTACAGAAACGAGGGGGATGGAAACTTTAAGTTTGGAAAACGGGAAACAATAGAGAATTGTGAGACCCGAAAAGAATTTTATGAATGGATTGAAATTCATATTAGAAATTCGGGTAAGCCTCCATATCCAACAAGGTTAAAGGAAATGAGAACAGCCAGGGGGATCTCTGAAAAAGAAGTTCAAGAGATGATTACTACTGCTATCGCTCGAACTCATAAAAACTGAACAAGTTTAGCGTAATCCGATTTTAAATTTTTATTTTCGTTTGAGCGTCAGGGGTTCATAATTCTTTGCTTAAATATTCCCTGCTTTGCTTGACCATTGTGATTGCGCAGTTAAAGAGGGGGATGTGGGAAATTTCATTTTTAGATTTTGTGGGTTATTTTTAATCATTGGATGCTCGTCTGAGGATTATGGTAAAGAGGTTGAAAATACATCTTCTGGCGACGAGATTGAAGCGGTTATAACTGATAGGAATGCCGTGAAGTCAGTTGATGAGAACCTCACTTCGATTTTGCTGTCAGAACCGAAGATAATATTCGATGAAATATTAAATAGTGTAATAGCCCCGGACGCGAATTTAGAGAAACCGGATGGATTGCACTTTGAGTGGTACGAAAACGGAGAAAAAAAACAAGATACCTCGTACCTCAATGGACAAAAAAACGGAGTTTTTAGAAAATGGTTTGAATCTGGCCAACTCGCACAAAGAGGTAATTATCAGGACGATCGCTACGATGGTGCTTTTGAATCCTGGTATGAGAATGGAAACCCAAAAGTTAGGGGGAATTACAAGTTTGGGAAACCGGAAGGGGAGTGGATTCTATATGATAAAGAGGGAAATGCGATGCCTAGCATTTATTACAAGGATGGGGTAGAGGTTACTCGAGTTTTACCTCCTCTCCGGAGATGATTCTTTAATTTCAACCCCTTCTTTAAAAATTCTCTCCCGAATTTGTTTTCCACTTTCATCATATTCAATAAAAATACCATCCCCTTCCTCTACTTTTGATTCCTGGCAAATTCCACCATTATCCCTCCATACTTTTATTGATTTTAATTTGCCAATTTCATTAATGGAGTGAGCATTTAATTGCCCGTTTGTATAGTAATTTTTCCATTCTCCGTTGACTTCGCCATCTTGGGTTTGACCAACCACTTTTGGTTTACCATTTGAGAACCAAAAACGAAAAATTCCGTGGTATTGATCTTTATCCCATTCAATATCAGATTCTTTATCTCCATTCTCATACCAACTTATCCAGAGCCCTTGCTTCTGTCCATTTTTGAGATAGCCAAGGGATTTTAGATTTTGATTAGGGTGAGATTCTTTTACCCATCCGTTAAAAGTGTTATTATCTTCATCCACATAAAGCCACATCATACCATACATGAATTCCTTTTTGATTTGTGAGATTTCGATCGCTTCTATCTTTGCCTGCTCAAGTGTATTGGGGTTTCGGAGATCCGAGTTTGAACAGGATAGGCAAAAGAAGAACAAAATTTGGAGCAGGTAAACTAGAAGGGTGAATGGCATAAAGGGGATAATTATTCTATAAGCGAAGGAAGGGCATGTCTACTTTGTATTGAGCCTAATCTCGTTGCCATACGATCATATTTTGATTTCATGCAAATGCTATGTTTTTGATAAAAGATGTGACTTTGGCTTATGGGTCAAAGGTTTTGTTTAAAGAGATTGCAGAGACAATCGGTCCACGAGACCGGATTGCTTTGGTCGGTTCAAACGGATCGGGTAAAACGACACTTTTAAGATTGCTGATGGGGCAGGAGGCTCCGGACTCAGGAAGCGTAGAAAAACCTGATTATGCAACAGTTGGTTATCTTCCACAGGATGGTATAACTATCACTGGATGCACATTGAGGGAAGAAGCGAGTAAGGCTTTTTCGGATACGATGGCAGTTAAGGAAAAATTAGATGAGGCTGAAGTACAGTTAGGTGAAATGGAGCCTGATACCGAGGAGTTCTATGATTTGATAGATATGATGGGGGCGTGGGAAGAGCAACTTGCTGCCTATGAACCTGAAAAAATGAATGCTCGAATTGACAAGGTTTTCACGGGGATGGGCTTTTCTAAGCAAGATATGGAAAGGCAGTTGGATGAGTTTTCAGGCGGGTGGCAAATGCGAATTGCATTAGGAAAACTATTATTACAGGGACCTTCTTTGCTGATCTTGGATGAACCGACAAACCATTTGGATGTCGTTGCACAAAATTGGCTAGAGCAGTATTTAAAGCATTATCAGGGGGCAATTTTAGTAATTTCTCATGATCGTGCTTTTTTGGAAACCGTCACTGTGCGAACCATTGAATTAAAGATGGGGAATCTTAATAATTACAACGGAAACTACACATTTTATTTAAAGGAAAGTGAAGCACGGAAAGAGCGACAGCGTAAGACTTATGTCAGCCAAAAGAAGGAGATCGAAAAGGAGAAAGAGTTTATTAATCGTTTTCGTTCTAACATCAAGAAGGCGGCAATGGTTCAAAGCCGAATTAAGGCTTTGGATAAAATGGAAATTGTTAAGCCAGAAGCAGAGGAGAAGAAAATATATTTCAGGTTTCCTCCCTCACCTCCAGCCAGTCATAAAGTAGTTGAAGTCGAGAGCTTGCGAAAAGCGTACGGTGATCTTGAAGTTTTTAGTGGATTGGATCTGCGTATTGAAAAGGGAGACCGTATTGCCGTGGTTGGAGTGAATGGGGCAGGAAAGTCAACTTTGGCTCGGATATTAGCAGGGGTCGAACCTTTTCAAGAGGGCGAGCGAGATGTTGGGGTGAATACTGTGATCGGATATTTTGCCCAGCACCAGGCGGAGGAACTCAATCCCGATAACGAGGTTTTAGCTGAAGTGGAGGAGGTTTTACATGATAACCCGCAAGCTAACCCAAGGGCTGCTCTGGGTGCATTGTTATTTAGTGGGAATGATGTCTTTAAAAAGACTTCCGTTTTGTCTGGTGGCGAACGCAATCGAGTGGCATTGGCCAAGCTTTTAATGAAGCCCTGTAATTTTTTGATAATGGATGAGCCAACCAATCACTTGGACATTAGAAGCAAGGAGGTTTTGCAGGAAGCCCTAAATATTTTTGATGGTACGGCTTTAATTGTTAGCCATGATCGGTCTTTCCTCGATAGCGTCGTGACCAAGGTATTAGAAGTTTCCCCCAATAAAACCCGTATGCTTACTTGTAATGTTAGTGAATATATGGAGAGGCTAAAGACGGAAGAGGTTTGATTTAAGGACTACATTAGGTGTAGAGTTTTGTTTCATTTAAAAAATGGCAAAGCTATATTTTCACTATTCCTCAATGAATGCAGGCAAGTCAACTGCCTTGCTTCAAGCAAACCATAACTATCTTGAGCGAGGAATGAACGCATTGCTGTTTACTGCAAAACTAGACGACCGGGAGGGGAGCGGGGTAATCAGTTCCAGGATCGGAATTAAAAAAGAGGCTCTTGCATTTGGCCAAGACGATAACCTTTTGGAGATCACCAAGTCAGAACATGCTAAATCTTCCTTACATTGTATATTTGTTGATGAAGCTCAGTTTTTAAATAAACAGCAGGTTAATCAGTTAACCAAGATTGTGGATGATGAAAACATTCCCGTTCTGACTTATGGAATAAGAACCGATTTTAAGGGTGAGGTTTTTGACGGGAGTAAATTTTTAATGGCTTGGGCTGATGAAGTGAAAGAAATAAAAACAATTTGTCATTGTGGAAAAAAAGCGATTATGAACGCTCGTGTAAATGAAGACGGAGTGATGGAAACTGCAGGAGCACAGATCGAAATTGGCGGAAATGAACGCTATGTTTCTCTATGCCGGAGCTGTTTTGCCAAGGGGGAAACAGGACAGGGAGTTATTGAATAAGTAATGTGCTTTAGTGTTTGATCAGAAGTTTTAAAACGAGAAAGCCGCCCACTAATAATAATCCAAATAGAAGTGCTAATTTATTAAAGTGTTTATCAATTTGTTTTTTCATCGGTTCCCCAAATTTTGCAATCAGTAGTGCAACGATAAAAAAGCGTGCGGAACGACTGACTGCTGATGCTAGGGCAAAGGGGAGTAGAGCCATTCCTAAAACACCGCTGGCGATAGTAAAGATTTTGTAGGGAATAGGAGAAAATCCAGCCAGGAAGACGAGCGGCCATCCCCATTCCTTGTACCATTCAGTTATACGGGAAAATTTTTCTTGAGTGAATCCGGGGACATACTGATAAAAATATCCTTGCAGTCCATCCCAGGCAAAGTGGCCAATTGCATATCCTGCGAGCCCTCCCAATACTGATGCAACCGAGCAAATAGTTGCGAAGTAAACCGCTTTTTTAAGTGCCCCTAGGCAAAGTGGAATAAGTAGGATGTCGGGAGGGATTGGAAAAAAACTAGCTTCGGCAAAAGAAATAATGGCAAGCCATGAGCTTGCTGTTTTCTTTTTGGCTAACGAGAGAGTCCAGTCGTATGTTTTTCTAATCGGGTTATTCAAAGTATTTGAAATATTTTGGGTTAATCTGAATTGTAAACTGAAGGCTTTAATGTGGCAACATAAGGGAGTTGGCGATACCGCCCCGCGTAGTCCAAGCCATAACCCACAACAAACTCATCAGGTATTGAGAAACCACTCCAGTCTGCTTTAAATCCATTCTCTCTGCGGTCTGGTTTGTCAAGAAATACGCAACTATGTACCGATGCGGGTTTCTTCGCAGAAACTTCATTGTGTACGCTTTGAAGTGTGTTCCCAGTATCTAATATATCGTCAATTAATAAAACATGCTTATTGGAAACATCTGATTTTAGTGAGCTTAAAATACGGGGTGCAGTTTCCGGATCGGTTGAGTTTCCATAACTCGATACTCGTAAGCAATCTAGTCGTAGTGGAATTGCTAAACTTCGGATTAAATCAGCAGTGAAAACAATTGCCCCGTCCAGTAGTGTGATAATTATAATTTCACGGTTCTGGTAATGCTGGTCGATTGCTTGTCCTAATTCCTTTACGCGTTGTTCGATGACTTGCTGTGTCAGTAGAATTTTATTTAAATCTTCTTTCAAGGTAAGTTTTTAATCAGATGGTTAATGCTTGATTGAGCAGAATTTGCGTAGCCACCTCCAAATAAGTTGAAATGGTTAAGCTCGTGGTAAAGGTTATAGAGGATTTTACGAATGGAGAAGCCTGATTCGAGGGGGTAGGTGGCTTCATAGCCTTGATAGAATGATTGATTGAATCCACCAAACATGTAGGTGAACGCGAGGTCTGCCTCCCGATCTCCATAATAACTTGCTGGGTCAAATATAAAAGGATCTCCGTTTTGGTTGTAGCCTGAATTTCCACCCCATAGATCTCCGTGTAGTAGTGAGGGGTGAGGTGAATAACCGATGAATAAGGCTTCCAAGTTTTCAGTTAGTTCAGTTTTACCTGTGAAGGTTTGCCCTTTTTTTTCGGCAAGATCAAATTGATGAATAAGCCTTGAATTTAGATAAAAAGAAACCCAATTTTCTGTTTTTGGGTTCGGTTGAGGGGTTGCACCAATGCAATTATCAAGTTTCCATCCAAAGAAGGGTTTTTCTTGCATGTGCATTTTTGCGAGTTGCTCGCCTAATATCCTTTGAGCGTTACTTGATGGAGTACCTTCATTTACAAATTCCAGAACAAGGAAAGATGAGTCATGGGCGTTCCCTGAAATAATCACCTCTGGGACATCCACGGTTAAGGTCGATTTAAGTTCTTTCAATGCGAGTGCCTCCGCTTCGAAATAAGTTAGGAAAGAAGCTTCATTTTTTTTAAGAAAATAGTTCGATCCACTCTTTCCCTCTAATTGGAAGCATTGGTTTATGCATCCACCTGAAAGAGGTTTGATCTTTTTTATTTCAAATGAGGCATTTGTTGCTTCTGAGATAGCCTCGACAATGATCGGTAAATCGTCCAAGTGTAAAATATTTGATTATGTTTTACTTTGCGTCCTTCACCTGAATCTTTTCAAGCAGATTTTTGCAACCCTCTTCGAGAAGGTCTAAAACTTTTTCGAAACCGGACTCTCCTCCATAATAAGGGTCAGGTACTTCTTGGACACCCGAATTAATAAAGTCACAAAAAGGTTTAATTTTGGATTTCATATCAGGGGTCGGTGCGAGCTTAGAAAGTTCAGAAAAATTGAAATGATCCATAGTGAGTAACAGGTCGGCATTCTTGAAATCCTGTTTATTCGCTTTTCTGGCTGTGCCACCAATAGTTAATTGGCGAGCTTGTGCTGCTTTTTGCATCCTCGGATCAGGTGGGTTGCCTTGATGCTGCGAAATGGTACCTGCAGAATCGCAAGTTATTTTATCTTCAAGCGAATGATCCAGTAAGAGTTTGCGAAATGTAGCTTCCGCGGCAGGTGATCGACAAATGTTTCCCCAGCAGACAAATATTATATGCATATGGATGCTTTTACCTTCAAATAGGATATGAGTTCAAGAAAGATCGATTCACTTTCTCATTCTTGACTTTTATTATGAAAATTAGGTATAAAATAACTAGTGAGCCAAACAATAACTATTTTAGGATGCGGATATCTAGGATCTGCACTTGCCAAGCAATGTATTAGCAAGGGTTGGACTGTGTCTGCATTGACAAGAAATTCAGCAAAGGCAAAAGATTTGCGTGCTATGGGAGTTGATAAAGTTATTGAAGCTCAAATCGAAGATGAAAATTGGCATGATCAATTAGATTCCAGTCAAGATTTTGTGGTTAATTGCGTTGGTGCCGCTTCCAGCGATGCACAGGGTTACATTTCCTCTTACATAGAAGGCCAGGATTCGGTTATGAAATGGCTACAGCAGGGGAGCGTAAAAACTTTCGTATTTACTAGCAGCACATCTGTATATCCCCAGTCAGGGAAACGCTTTGTCGATGAGACTGCATCATGTGTAGGGGTTTCGGAAAAAGGAGGACTTCTTTTAGCCGCAGAGCAAAAATGCTTCCCGCCAGTTTCTTCCATCTCCAGAAGCTTTATTCTTAGATTATCTGGATTATATGGTCCGGGGCGGCACTTGCTAATGAATAAGGTTAAACAAGGAGAAGACATTGACGGGAATGAGGATCGGATTTTAAACCTGATTCATCGAGATGATGCTGCAAATGCTGTAATCAGTTGCTTACAGGCTGATGAATCCAATCTTGGTCGAATTTATAATGTATCTGATGGTACTCATGCCACGAGAGGGCAGATCGTAGCTTGGCTTGCTGAATCATTGAATTTGTCGACTCCTTCTTTTAAGGGCGATGACGAGGAGGGCACACCAAACCGAAAAGTTTCAAATAATCGAATATTGGATGATCTATCATGGTCGCCTGAATATTCTAACTATCAATTGGGTTATCAGTCGATTTTTGAAAATCTCTAATAGATAATTTAAACTTCAAAATATTATGGTTGGCGTTGGCAAATTACTCAAACAGGCTCAGAAAATGCAACAAAAGATGGAGGAGACTCAGTCTGCTCTTTCGGAAGAAACGATTGAGGTCACTGGCGGTGGTGGTGCGGTTTCGATAACAATTTCGGGACAGGGGGAATTTAAGGATTTTAAATTAGATCCGGATTTCCTTAAGGAAGATGCAGAATTTGTGTCCGAAGCTATTTTACAGGCTATACAAGATGCAAGCGAACAAGCGAAGAAGAAAAGCGATGAAGCGATGAGTGGGTTGACCGGGGGAATGCAAATGCCCGGTCTTTTCTAGATTCTCATACCATGACTCCTGGTTACGACCAGTTAGTTCGTTTATTAAAGACTTTACCCGGATTAGGATTTCGTTCAGCTGAACGAATTGCTCTTCATTTGTTGGTTGAGAAAACTGAACTGCTTGATCAATTAGTTACTCGACTACAAGAATCATCCTCAACAATTGGCCCATGTTTGAGTTGTGGAAACTTATCAGAAGGGGATCAGTGCACAATATGCCTAGATGTTAACAGAGAGAGTGATTCAATTTGTGTGGTCGAAAGAGTGCCAGACCTTTTTGCGATCGAGCGATCCAGTGCGTATCGTGGATTGTACCATGTTCTACAAGGCAAACTTTCTCCCCTTAGGGGAA
The DNA here is from genome assembly GCA_965660135.1 of Opitutales bacterium. Taxonomy (GTDB): domain Bacteria; phylum Verrucomicrobiota; class Verrucomicrobiia; order Opitutales; family Seribacteraceae; genus Seribacter. Next base: position 844 of record CBFHYW010000047.1, on the reverse strand, counting down.
TTGGCCCGGAACAGCTTAATTTCTCATCTTTGCAAAAGAAGATAAGTGGAGGGGGAGTTAAAGAATTAATTTTGGCCTTAGGGAACGATTTGGAGAGCGAGGCAACTTGCTATTATATTCAGGAGGAAGTGATTGGTAACCATGAAGTGAAAGTAAGTAGAATCGGATTTGGTTTGCCCAGTGGCGGTGGGGTTACTTTTGCAGATGAAATGACCTTGAAAAGTGCTATCGACAGCAGAAGGGCTCTCGATAAATCTTAATCTTTCATCCAAATTCTCCAAGCACTCGTTTGGTAGCTATAAAGTTGAGAGTCGAGGGTTAATTGGAAATTAAAATAAATCCAATTATTCTCTGTTGCTGACCAAGCAAAGTGCTTTGTGTATGAGCTCGAGTTCATCCAAATCCATTTTAATTGAGGAGACCATAACCAAATTGATCCATTGGATTGGATCTCTGGATATACCCAACCTAGGTCATAGTGATAGCACCAACCACTTTTAGATTGGTAAAAGTAGCCAAACCAATCGCTAGCATACCATTCGTTGCCATAGCTTATTACTTCGATTTGAGATGTTAGTGGAGTAATTGAAAAAACTGCAGAAATATTACGGTCCTGATCCATGTTAACCGTGGTGTTTTGAGCAAGATGATTGGTTACGCCATCACCTGCCCAAGAATCGAATGAATAGCCAGGTAAGGGCACCGCAGAAATCGAAGGAAGTGATCCAAAAGAAAATGTACCAGCACCGTTCACTGTTCCTCCGTTAATCGGTGAAATGTTCACATTTAGAAAGTATGAATTTTTAGAAAAAATTGCGGTTACAGTTCTTGCCTGGGTTATGTT
>CBFHYW010000046.1:0-10120 GCA_965660135.1 Opitutales bacterium | reverse complement strand
AAAATCCTAGTAAGCAAAAAACTTTGCCTCGGGTCGAACCCCAACCGATTTATGTGAGCACCAAAATGCGGAAGGTTTTCAACTCGAATATCCCTGCTTATATCCTCGGGCAAAAGTTTAAACTGCATGATATTAAGCTGCCCCTTCAATTTTTTTCTTTTTAAAAACAAAATAGCAAAAGACCAGCATGCTAAATAAGTTAATACATAGGGAACCCAACCGCGCTCATAAAAATAATCTGAAATAATTTGAGTATTGGGAGAAATTCTAAAAACTAGAACAAATAGATAGAACCCCACCTCAATTCCCAACCCAATTAAGGCAGTAATACCCATGGAGACAGAAGTGGCAGATGCATTATCAAACTTTCCCATTTCATCCTCGCTGCGCTGCATCATATTGACTTGTGACGCCCTTTTTTTTGCCTGAGCAGGAACTTTTGTAATTTTTCTACTTTGTTGCATTATAAAGAAAATTTGAAAGGTGAATAACTCATTTTATTCTTAATTTTTTAGATCCCGAGATCGAGAAAATTCATTCGCTTTTGTGAGAATATTTTTCGAGTTTATGCGACAATCCCCTAGGCGGATTCACTTATTTTAAATAAAAAATTAATAAGAATTAATCTAATTAATAAAAGATGATTTAGATTGTGTTTTCTTCCAAATCATTTTTTCAATATCTAAGAGATGCCAAAGACTTTAAATAAAAATGGGGAACTACGGAAAGTAGGTAGCGGCAAAACCAAGGGTGCAGGTTGCTACGCCAATGTTACCTGGAAAAAGCTAAAAGAAATGATAGCTGAGGATGTTAATATACCGGTTAGCCGAGTTTGGCTTAGAAATATCGGTGTAACAGAAATTTCTAAGGTTCAGAAAAAAAAAACCGTTTCAGCTACTCTAAAATCCAATAAGAATACAGAGGAATTACCTGTGCCTAAAATTACTCACATTCACAAAAAAAGTAAACCGGCAGAAGAAGTAAATGATGAACAGGCAGATGGCGAATATTCCCCTCCACCACTTTTTGCAATTGGCGAAAATAATTTAAATCAATACTAGTTCTGTACTTGAATTTATAATCCAAAAGGGTCAGGCGACATTCCGCCTTCTCCATTACTGGGCAACTCAAGCGGGGGCAATGCATCTGGCAATGGCTCAAATGGAGCTGCAGAGGGAGGAAATGCCGGTGTTGATTCCGGAACCGCATCAAATATATTTTCTTGCGGCAGGGCAGAATCCTCAAAAGAAGGAACTTCAGCCGAAACTGGCACATCAACATCCTGCGATGAATGATCGCCTACCCCGAATGCATCAGGAGCTTCTTCAAGTACTTCCGAGGGTAAACCCTTAGGTTCTATGACCTCCTCGGAAAAAGTTTCTTCCGAAATTATTGCATTTGGTTTTTTTATGTCTCTAACCCACCAATCTTTATATTCAAGCGTTCCATCCTCCTTATATTCTTGAGTTGCTCCCCAGCGGGTTCCTCCAACCATGGGTATCAGCAATCTACGCTCATGATCATACTTATAACGGGCCATCCATGCTTTTTCTACATCAGCTACTGGTTTACGAGAAATGTTAGCTTGCTTGCTGCGGTACGAATAACCGCGCTTATCACCACAAGAAAACACAAAGCATGCTACAAGAGTAATTAAAATCAAATTCGCTTTCATTTTTAAATAATACTAATCGATTAAAACCTGCCTTTACTTGACGCTTGATAATAAGCGCAATTTATTCGAACTCATACTAAAGCATTCAATCTCTCCACTCTCCATATTGCAACGATAGATCCATCTTTCATTTTCATCGCAAATAAATTGATATTTTTTCATTTGGTCTGCCCCCTTATGATTAACTAGCATTTTCAAAAATGAATGCTCTAATCTTTCATAGTCAAAAGTAATTGATTTCGTAATTTCAGGTACATTATTTCGTAAGTTTTTCTGTAATATAGATTCTAAAACTTTTAGATGTGAAGAATCTACAGTTATTCCGTTTCCCAATTTCTCCAGAGGTTGTAATTGATTTACATTTAATCCGCTGGATTGATTTGAATCAGCTTGGTTAGAATTTAAGTTCTCCACAGAACATCCCACAGTAAGAAAGCCAATGAGTAAAAAATTACAGAAAATGGGAACAGATAAAAAATGAGAGTATTGAAAATACTTTTGCATACTACTTTTTCAAATAATTCTTGAATTTCGTCAACAAAGAGTGAACCAATCAAAGCGATAAGGATTGCCTGTTAACCAAAATTTGCTTCTTTGGGAAAATATGAAAAGTACAGTTCGCTGGGGCATTTTAGGAACAGGCAGAATAGCAAAAGCTTATGCAGAAGGTCTCAAAAATACAAGAAATGGAAAGCTCATGGCTATTGCCTCTAGAAACAGAGAGTCGGCCGAATTATTTGCCCAGGAATGGGAAGTTGAAAATGCTTTTTGTTCCTATGAGGAATTAGCCAAAAGTCCTCTTATAGATGCGGTATATGTTGCAACTCCTCATACCGAGCATGCCAAGAATGCAATTTTATGTATGGAAAAAGGCAAGGCTGTTCTTTGCGAAAAGCCAATCGCTGTAAATGCCCAGGAGGTTACTAAGATGATCGGTGCAGCCAAAGAAAATAATGTATTATTCATGGAAGGCATGTGGTCACGCTTTCCTCCCTTAATGGATGAAGTTAGGCGAATGATTGCCGAAAAAGAAATTGGAGAAATTAGAACGATTCATGCTGACTTTGGATTCAGGCCAGAAGTTAAAGAACCAAACAGTCGGCTTTTTAACCCGAACCTAGCCGGCGGTTCTCTGTTAGATGTTGGCATATACCCGATTTCTTTATCATTCATGATCAACGGAAGTCCCAGTTCATTTATATCTGACTGGACAGTCGGCGAAACTGGAGTTGATGAACAAGCCTCAATAATTTTCAAGTATAAGAATGGGAGTATGGCCATCCTCCATTCATCCCTAGAGTCAGAAACGGGGCAGGAAGCCTTTATTTCTGGAACAGAGGGCAGCATTCGTATTCATAAACAATGCTGGAAACCACAAATCATGACGGTTACAGATTGGCGTTCTGGAAAAAGTAAAAAAGTTGAGTGTCCTTTCCAAGGAAATGGATTTAATTACGAAGCTGAACATTTTAGCGAATTACTACTTAAAGGAGATAAGGAGAGTCCAATTATGCCGCTAGAAGAAAGTTTGAAAATTATTACCACAATGGACGAAATAAGACTTAAATGGGGTCTTTCCTATCCATTTGAATGATCGTTTTTATTTTCTTTATGATTTGGTCTGCGATACCAAAAGCCGCATAGCGATTTCGATTTCAATGCCAATGGAAAGAGGGTTGGAATAAGAATCGACAAAAAAATTTGAAAGGGAGAAAACCATAAAAGTTTTCTTGATGAGGTAACAACGGGATATTCTCGGAGAATCTCAAAGCTTGAGCCCTTTTTTTTACAAATTTTCTTCAAATTTTGAGAAAAAAGCAATTCTTCCCCTGCAAAGAGTTTTTCAGAAAAGCCACCCGACTCAACAAAAAGTTCTTTTCTACAAAAAATAAAACTGCCCGCAGCTAATCTTAAAACAATCGAAATCAAAGACCAAAACTTTGGTAAAAATGAACCAAAAAAAATTTGATTGCGATTAGAATCAAAGACAAGTGTGGAGCCTCCTCCCCCACAATTATAATATTTAAGCTTTTTTAAAACCAATCCTAATAATTCTGGAGAAACTTGGGTATCGGCATCAATAAAAATCAAATATTCCCCTTTCGCCCATTTTGCTCCAGTGTTTCTTGCCTTCGAAATTTGATTGATAGGTTCAAAGACCACACGAGCGCCCTTAGAATTTGCCACTTCAGCAGTTTTATCCGAGGAATTGTTATCAACAACAATTATCTCTCCCTTTAAGTCGGGAATTTCACTCATTCCCGACCTAAGCGAATCAAGGGTATTTCCTAAATAATTCTCTTCGTTAAAAGCTGGGATTACGATAGAAAAAACTACTAAACTTACACCCTCTTTACCCTGACTACCCAATCGTTTCTTCGAGATAAAAATTACTTGGAAAACTTCTTTGAGCGTTTATTTACGCCAAAGGAAAAACCTGAAATCCAACCATCCAACCTAGCTGTAGGCCGCTTCGAAAATAAATCGCAGTCACCTATTGGCTTTATCATTTTTTCACCCGAGATATCAGAGGCAATTTCACCTAAACTGGGGAGTTGCTCCCCCTGCTCTTCTAATCTTTTATGTAAGAATGCTAATCGATCAATTTCCAGTTGCCTAGATAAATTTGAAAGAGATTGCCTAAAGGTCGCAACATCACCGTCGCCATTCCCTTTCGAAACAGATTTTTTTTGCGGAACCACTTCAACTTCTTGCTCAGAATCTGAAACTGGGGAACTGACATCATTTGAACTTGAACTCTCTTGAATTTCAGGTTCGTCTGTAGTTGGTGTTGAATCGGAATGAAAGTCTTCCTCGAAATCGTTAATAGTAAAGGACTCCTCAGTACTATCAACTTCTGGGTTCTCCTCTTTTAAAACTGGTGGAATGCCTACTTCAACTGATCCTTCAGCAGAATCTGCCGAGACTTCAGAATGCTCTTCAATCTTCGGATCAGCCATTAGATCAGCAAGTTCTTGATCGGTATTTTCTTCAGGGGGGGTATCCACGGGCAATTAAGTTTATTTCAGGATGGTATAATAAAAAGTTTTAGCAAGTCCTAAGATAATCCACTTTCGAAAGCTTTAAAAGAAAATTACTCATTTATAGAATTATTTGAGCCATCACTTTCATTCTCCACTAGTTCCCCACTCCTTGTAAGTTTCAATCTCTGTCCTTGCGAAGCAAATGAATCATCTAAGACTTGGGTCTCCTGTAAAAACTCGAGAAAGGAGAAATTTTTCTGAACTAATGCAGCCTTCAAACGAAAGGAAAGTCTAGATCTTGCATTCTCATTATTAGTCAAAAACTCCATCCCTTCTCTAAAGCCATCAATGTAGCCCTTATTAATAAAGATGCCCTTTCCAGAAGGGGCACGATTAGCAACTTCAATCTCCTTGGAATCAGAGTAATAAACATGATAGGGCTTTTTGATTCCATTCATTAATCGTCTGCGTTCCTCAGCGAAAGTATTTGTTGCACTATTTCTAACTGATTCAAGCGATCTAAAATCTGCTTCAATTACATCAGCTGCCTCTTTTGCTAATGAGAGAGATTTAATATGATCTTGCCTTGAATCTTCAACAATTTTCACCTGAGCCTCTAGAGGGGCAATTTGTTCACTAATTTGTGCAAGTGGGGCTCGAGCAGTGACAAGTTTAGCCTCGAGCTCCAAAAGCTCATTCGACTTTTCGCTATATGCTTTCTCAAACTCAGTAAGCTTTGATTCAGTTGCCCCAATTTCAGATTTCAAACCTTCAATCTCAGATAATCGTTCTTCACTTTGATCTCTGAAACTCACCCGAGATCTGTACAGGGTTGACAATGCTTTTTCAGACTCATTTTTATCGACTTCCAACTGAAGAAGAAGTTTAGCAATTTTTCCATTTGCAAGTTCAAGGTCAGATTTAAGAACCTTAGAATTGCTAGGACTGATAAAGAAGTAGCTTACCCCTCCTCCAATAGCTAACAAAATAATGAGTCTATAAATAAATAAGATCAAGTTGCTTAAACTCCTTCAGTTTACTGGGGTTTCCGTATAATGGAACAATCATTGCCACACAATGATCGAATGCGACTTCCTTAATTGAAACTTGGCAAATTCGAACACCAGCAGCACGAACAGAGAACCTCATTTTCTGCTCAAGCCCGTGATCTTTGCCTATGGGAAGCATAAGTATACCCGCATTTAAATCCAAACTCGAATAAGAAATTGTTACGCTCTCTCCCCGTTCTAACCATGGTCGTTCATAAAAATCTTTTTGCAAAGCGGATATAGTTAGATCGTAATGCTTTTTTAAAATTTTGGTCTCAGTATCATAAGAGGAAATTTTATCATCGAGATCCTGCTTTCTCTGTTCTTCCTGAGAAATTTGGTTTTCCAAATTGACAATTTCCGCCTGCAATGCAGGAACCTTGAGACTAAAACTGCGAGCATTTTGCCTAGATGTTTCAATTTCTCGATCAACTCCAGCTAATTCCACTTTCACCTTTTGAATTCCAGCAGCTAATTCCTTTGATTGCATTTCACTATTTTCCATCTCAACTTTTAATTGATCACGTTTTCGTAAAAGATCATCTAGCTCTGACTTAGAAGCGTCCTCCTCCTCCTCCAGTTCGTTATTTTTCCTCTGCTCCCTTGCAAGTTTGTCTACCTGCCCTTTTTTTGCTTCATCCACCGCAACTGTAGTTTCTTTAATTTGAACATTAACTTTAAAAAGCTCGTTTCTTAACGCTTGATTTTCGCTCTGAATTGAAAAGATCTTCCAGCACGAAACCAAGCAAACCAAGAGTGAAAGCGAATTAAGGATATATGGAAGTTTAGCCATAATTCACAAAGGGGGCAGAGGTGCGAAAGGTGAAGGTGCATCCGGAGCTGGAGGCAATGCGGGGAATGCTCCTTCGGGAGAAGAATCAACACCGCCATCAATACCCACAGGAATAAAAGCATCACCAAGAGGTTCATCTGGTGCCATGTTGATACCTTCAGGTAAAAAAGGTGCAGGCAAAAACTCTCCTGTATCGGAGTCACTAAGATTAACAGCCTCATTTTTAGAATCAGAATTCTGTTGTCCCTGCCCCTCGAGCTTTACCATTTCGAGTAGATCTTGCTCACGACTCTTAATAAACTCCTTGTTCGCCATCTCGAATCGGGCGGATCGGTTTGCATCAAGTTTCGCCTGATGGAATATTAATAGATCTTCACCTTTGAAAGGGTTTGTAACCCAATAACGATCATAATCAATTCTCCCCCATTCATCTCGCCCCCTTACCCGTCCAATCTTCTTATTATCGTACATTGATATCATTCTTCGATTTTCTAAGTTATATTGATATCTTGCACCCCAAGCTTGGTGTACCTTAGGCATTGATTTATGCCCTAAGGTTCCGCATCCAACCATATGGAAAAGGGTTAAACACAAAATAGAAATTTGTAGAGGAAATATTTTCAAGAAAACATATACTAATTTAATTCAGCCTTGAAATGCAAGTCCCCCCTTCAAATTAAATTCGACAACCCAATTGTTTATAATTTATCAGGCATGATTGTTTGATTAAGCCAAAATCCATAGTCAGCAAATTAATTAAGTTCCATATATAGAGCATTCTGCAAATCAATAATTTTTTTCTTTCGAATCTAGCCATAGGCTTACGGGACCGTCATCAGTTGAATCTATAATCATATCTGCTCCAAACTTCCCAACTTCTACTCGACCATCATAGTTTTTTTTTATTTTTTCAATAAAGTGCAGATATTGCTCTTGGGCAAATGAAGGGTGAGCGGCAAGATTGAAAGATGGTCGAAAACCTTTTTTCAAAGTTCCGAATAAAGTAAATTGGCTAACAACGAGTAAATCGTAGTTCAAGTCTAACAGAGAAAGGTCCATTTTATTTTCTTTGTTCTCGAATACCCGCATTCCAAGAATTTTTTTTACCATCCACTCTAGGTCAACGAGTTCATCCTGCTGATGCACACCAACATAAACAAGCAATCCCTTATTTATTTTTCCTACAATTTCTTGCTCAACTGAAACTGTAGAGTCAAGAACCCGTCTAGCCAATGCTCTCATTCACAATTGTAAATAAATGACAAATAACGATGTTCTCAAGAAAGCTATCAGCTCGCAAAGCCCGATTCAAAAAAACACAATTAATACAAAAATAAAATAAATATTATTCTTCAGCAACTGCATCAAGAACCTCAGCAGCAGCCTGCGCAGCAAGGGGAGTTGAAAGATATCGCTCACCACAACTTGCAGCAACCACAACAATATTTTTACCATCCATTTCAGGTCTATTGGCAATCCGAAGGGCTGCAGTAACGGTAGCACCAGTAGAAATCCCTCCTAATACGCCCTCCTCTAAGCTCAATTTACGAGCCATCTCAAATGCATCGTCACTGCTGACAAGTTCAACTTCATCAATAATGTCTAAATTTAAATTCCCAGGAACAAATCCAGCACCAATCCCTTGAATTTTATGCGGCCCCGGTTTAACTTCTTGTCCATTCCGGGTTTGAGTTATGACAGGACTCTCAATGGGCTCAACGGCAACTGAAATCATATTAGGATTTCTAGCCTTAATTACCTCAGAAACTCCGGTTATTGTCCCACCTGTGCCAACCCCTGATACAAAACAGTCAATTTCACCATTCATACCTGACCAAATCTCTTCAGCTGTTGTTTTGCGATGAATCTCAGGATTTGCGGGATTATTAAATTGCTGAGGCATGTACCCTTTGTCCCCGTACTCGTCCATTAACTGACTTGCTTTCGCAATTGCACCACCCATTCCTTTAGGACCAGGAGTCAAAACAATATCTGCTCCAAGCAAACGCAAAAGTAGGCGCCTTTCCTTTGACATCGTTTCTGGCATTGTAAGTATACATTTGTAGCCCTTTGCCGCACAAACGAAAGCTAGAGCAATACCTGTATTTCCAGAAGTGGGTTCGATCACCACACTGTCTGGAGTTAAAGATCCATTCTTTTCTGCAGCCTCAATCATAGCTGCTCCGATACGATCCTTGACGCTAGCGAGCGGATTAAAAAACTCTGATTTTAGAAAAATGCGAGCGCCACAGTCTTTTGTAATTTTATTAAGCTCAACTAATGGAGTACGGCCAATTGATTCAATAATGTTCATAATTTTCTTGAGGGTTAAAAATTCAAAATTTCAATCATCTTCTCCGACTTCTCGGGCCAAAGCTGCGTATCGGGGCATTTCTATTAACCTCTGCATTTTTCAATCGGTAAACAATTCTTGCTTTTTGCAGATCTTGTGTACTCATTTCCATTTTAACAATATCACCGACAGTAATTTTGATGAAGTGCTTGCGTAACTTACCTGAGATATGTGCAAGAACTTGATGGCCATTTTCTAACTCGGCCCTAAACATGGTACTTGGTAAAACTGCGGTGATCTTACCTTCGACTTCTATAACTTCTTCTCCAGACATAAATTTAAATACAATAAAAATCCTATCATTCCATCTTGTAAGATTACGTCAAGTGCCACATTCAAATTTTAACAGCAACCAATGAAACCTTCTGAAGATTGTCCGTTCCCTAAACTTTTCCCAAGCCAACTGGTAAAAGACTCTAAATTTTACATGCAGCATGCTTATAACCAATCAATCAATGGATGGAATGCAGGAGAAGTTCCTGTCGGTGCTGTTATAGTATATCAAAATGAAATTATTGCCTCTGCGTTCAATCAGACACGAATGCACAAGGATCCAAGTGCACATGCTGAAATGCTTGCGATCACACAAGCTGCCAGATTCATCGGAGATTGGAGACTAAACGAATGCAAACTTTTCGTAACAAAAGAACCATGCCCGATGTGTGCTGGTGCCACGATCATATCAAGATTGGAAGAAGTACATTTTGCACTTGTAGATCCTAAAATGGGAGGTTTGGGTGGTGCGACCTCTCTGCATGAACTTCCACAATCAAACCATAAACCAAAAGTGTTCTCAGGTGATTTGGAAATTGAATGTAAAGAATTGTTTCAGGCTTTCTTTCAACTTAGAAGGCAGCAAACCATCTAGCTGTTCAATTAGAAAAGAGTTCTTGCCAACATTGGATAGAAATTTAAGAATTTTACCTCACTCTAATCACTAAGTACTAATCATGACATTCACTCTACCTAGTTTAAATTTTTCAACAGATGCCCTTGAACCGCATATTGATGCCAGAACAATGGAAATTCATCATGGCAAGCATCATCAAACTTACATCAACAATTTAAATGCAGCTCTCGATGGGCAAGATCAGTACCAATCATCCGACATTGAAGATTTAATTTCTGATATATCTGCTCTCCCCGATGCCCTTCAAAGCCCAGTTCGTAATAATGGAGGCGGGCACGCAAATCACAGTTTCTTTTGGGCAAGTTTATCTCCGAACGGGGGCGGATTACCCAGTGGTACCCTTGCTGACTCAATTA
>CBFHYW010000045.1:0-10290 GCA_965660135.1 Opitutales bacterium | reverse complement strand
GTTCTTTAAATAGCTCCCCTCACGCTCTGGTTCATTCACTGGCACTCTTTGAAGCCCCTGTCCAGGAAGGATACCCTGCTCCAGTAACCACTTGAATAAACCAACACTGATTAATTTCTTTTTCGTAAACCATTATTCTAAAATATTAGTTCCCTGATCGTAAACTTCGAGCGTTTCCGTTCCATCCTCCCCATAAGATGTTGAAATTCCATGCTTTATACCATCCAAATAAAACGTTTCCGATTTCTTGGAACCACTCGCATAGAATGTCTTACTGACCCCATTACGCTGACCGAACAAATAGCTTAATTGTTCATGAATTTGCCCATTTTCAAAATAAAGCAATTCCTGTCCATGCTTTAAACCCCTCCAGTAGTTTACATCGCTAGTCTTGCTTCCGTTGCTTGCATAATCAACATCCCGTCCGTTTTTTCTCCCTTTCTCAAAATACTCAACTGTCGCTAACTCACCATTCTCAAAGTAAACAAGCGATTCTCCATGTAATTGATCCTCTGAATAATTTGCATCCTGCCTGACTCGCCCATTTTCATGATAAAGAACTTCCCTTCCATTTTTTAGATTGTTGCGGTAATTTGCTTCAACCGATTTTGTTCCATCGCTTTTATAATCCACATCCAACCCATCTTTCTTACCGTCCTTGAAATTTTCCACGGTGGCCAAGTTCCCATTTTCAAAATATACTCGAGACTCTCCATGTAATTGGTCTTCTGTATAATTGGCATCCTGTCTGACTCGTCCATTTTCATGATAGAGAATTTCCTGACCATGTCTCAACTGGTCTTTGTAATTAGTTTTAGAGCTTACGATACCAGATTCATAGTAATTTATAACTTGTCCATTTAACATTCCACTTTTGAAAACTTCCATACTGGATTTTTTACCGTTCGCAAAATAGGATACAATTATTCCATCGCCATCAGATAAATCTGTAAGCAAACAAAGCTGTCCATTCGGAAGCCATTTTTGACTGTTCATAATTTTACCATCAACCCATTCACGTTCATATTCCTTTTGACCAGAGGGATACCAACCTTTACACAACCCGTGCAAAACTCCATTTTTGAAGTTATTCTCTGCCCTTTTACTTCCCTCAGGGTAAAATAATTCATGCTCCCCATCTTCAATTACCTGCTTTTGTGGCGGTCTCGAACCGGAAGAAAATAATCCGAATTCCCATTCATTTAAATACTCGCCTTCAATAGATTTTATAATGTTCTCCCTTAAATAGATTCGATACATCTTGGCCATTAAATCATTAACTGGATCGCCATCACCGATCTTTCTAAGATTGTCGATCCACTGAGTAAAAAGCTCATCTGTTTGATGGGTCTTGGAAACCCCCAATAAATCCTCCAACAATTCCTTGTTAGCTAACAATTCAGGAATCAGAATAGTCAGATCACCTGATAGATTTAATGCCCCCAAATCGTCCATAAATAACATAAACAAATTGGAATCTTTTGCTTTCCTTAAAAATTGACCGGCAAAATCCTTCGAGACATAGTTATCACAAAAAATTGCAAAACTTAAATTGCCTAGTGGACCAACCCTATCGTTTTTAAGTACTGAATTTAAAATTTCAAAAAGTTTCTTCGAATTCCCTTCCAACAAGCCAGAAATAACTGCCTCCATTAAAAGAGTTGGCCACCTATCAGTTTGCCAACCTAATCCCGCACGAATTCCTTCTTTCAAACCAGCACTCGCATCAATTACTCCTGTTGAGTCATTAAAGACATTGCCGACCAGAGAATACTTTCCATTTTGGTTAACGAGAATAGGAGATAAACTTAGATTTTTCTGTTCAGTTTGAAAAATGGTGGAACCAAGAAGATTCGTAAGTTTAGGAATCAATATTTCATCGAAGATAACACTTCCCAAGTCTTTACCTGAATTTGGAACCGAATGAACTTGGCTCATTACAGGAGCCAAAAAAGAAAGTACATTCTTCAAACTAAAATCATCCTCACCATCCCAACCCCCTTGCGCTACAAGCGAACTGTTTCTAGTAAATAAAAGTGAAAATCCAGGTAGGTCTAGACTGGTAATTTCAATTTTGAAGATACCCTGTTCGTCATTGATTACCCGTGTAGAAGTTAGATCATTTTTAAGTACTTGCTCGTCTTCAGTAACTTTAATCAATTCCATATCATATTTTTCATCCTGAAGAAGTAAAACTGATGGGGTAAAAAATGTATTAAACCGTGCTCCAAAAGAACTAATAGTTTGCAAAACAATGCCGAAACTTAGGTTTTTCATCCTTCCATTTCCACTATCTTGAATCGTAAGTCCTCCAGATACAGTCATATTTAGAGATGCAGGTTTCCTCGCCGCAAAGGAAATAGGATCAGCAAGAATGACAGATAAAAAATTCTGATCTAAAGCTATCTCAGCCATTCTTTTTCCCGAGTCGGATTGAACTTCAAGGCTCAATCTGTCATTCAATTGCTCATAGGATGCAATAACTCTTCCTACTCCAATGCTTGAGTCTTTGTTTACATTCAGGGCAAGGTGAAAATCTGGATTTCGGGAAAGAAAGATCGCTACCTCCCTCAAGACCTCTTGAGTTTTGGAAAACTCATCGTTTAACTTGGGTAAATTCTCATGATCCCGAAGAGTTATGATTAACGGCGAATTCCCCATCAGTGATAATGGGCGAACACCAACATCGTAAAAACAACAACTTTCAAGCAGAGAAGTTCGAATTTTTTTTAATAGGGATGTGGTTACAATCGTTCTTTCATTCTCTAAGGTATGATTTCTTATAATCCAATCCTTGACCAAGTCCGGTTCGTGTTCGGTTAAACCCGATAATTGAATGCCCGAAAACCGAAGGGGTACATCAAATCTGCTTAGGCTGGCAAGCAATCGAAAACCGCCGGATTCCCGAACCTCTTTGAATGCAAATTTAACTCCGGGGAATCCCTTCCTCGCGGCAATACATTCAATTAAGACTTTAATTGATTCCTGAGATTGCCATAAAAGTGGATAAGAAAAACTTGGGTTACGCGAAAGAAAAACCAGACCATCCAAGAGATTTTTTTGGGCAAAGAAAGTATCATGCATAGAGGAAAAGCCACTCTCCTCAGCATCTAAGATTATATTTTGCTTTGAAGGGCTAAGTAAGTCGGTCTGCCCAAACCACCGCTGTTTACTCATATAAAAGTTTTCCCCCAAATCCATTGAAAACTGATAGGCAGAGATTTTTTCAATGGATTCAGTTATGCCATTGGCATCTCCTCCGAGGAAAGTGTTTAAGTGAGAGGCTAACCATTCCGGTGTATCCTTATCCACCTCATAACCTAAGAATTTGAATTGTTCACCCTCTTCAATCTCAATCAACAGTCCTGGTTCACCCTCCCTATTTTCCTTAGTAAACTTAACATTCACATCCAAAAACCCACGATATTGAAATTGTTTCAGAATATCGTCTGAAAGAACTTGGCAAAGGAAACCAAACTTGTCCTTTACTCCAGGATTCGCGGTCCAAAAAGCTCCGTTAAAGACAGAATTTTCTTTTATAAATTTTAAAAGAGAATCATGATCGAAAGAACTTCCACCGGTTACTTCGATTAAGTCAGCAGAAATAGGAGACTGGGAAATAAGCAAATCGTCAGGAATCTTAACAGTTGAATTAGTTTCTTTTTTATGACTAAAATCAGACAACAGGTCGTCACTGTCAATCGGGGGAACGCTAGCGATAATAGGGGGATCTAAATCCAAAGAATTATTCAAGGGGACAGGTTCTTCTATTTTAGCAACTTCCTCTATTGCGAGTTTATGCCCCTGTGCCGCGGCCAGCTTTAAAAGTTCCAATCCACGAGATGGTCGGGAAGCGAAGCCGTCCGCCCCGTTTACATAGAACAGACCCAAAGAATATTGAGCCTCAGAAAAGTTTTGCTTAACTGCCAACTCAAACCATTGAACTGCCTTATCTAGATCCCTTGCCACTCCATGACCATTGTAGTAAGCCATTCCAAGATTAAATCTCCCGGTAAGCGATTTCATCTTTACCGATTCAGAAAGTAAGGAAATTGCCAGTTTTTCATCCTTATCGAGAATACCTGGAAGACCTCTTATATGGAGCCCCCCCAATGTGGCCTGTGCCAGAGCAAATCCTAAACCTGCAGATTCTTTAAATAATTCCAATGCTCGAGGGACATCAGTGGGAATAACCTGGAAAAGAACTTCACCGAGAGCATATTTAGCAACCGCATCTCCCTTAGATGAAAGTTCCAAAAGACCGGGTTGTGCCTTTTTGTAGTGCTGCGTCGCTGTCTCATAGTTATCTGCCACCATGCTTATGTTGGCTAGATTATAGTATGCTAGCGGCTCATCTGAATTAATTGCATGCAATGTCCATTTCCGGGCAAGTTCCATGTCCACCTTTAATCCAAACTCTCCACTCCTCAAACAAATTCCTAAAAGTGCCTGTGCGTAAGAATCCCCGGATTTCACTTGTTCATAAAGTTTCTCCAAACTAACTGGAAAACCCGTAGCACTATCTGCTCGAACCGGAACATGAAAAACAATTAAAAAACAAAGGTATATCTTTAATGCTTTCATGTTTTAAAAATTAATTAAACGAGAATACTAATCAATTAAAAAACTAAATTTTGAAACTAATTAATGCATTTATGAAAATGTTAAGCTGAATGATCAATCCAGATAAGATTCATCCTTCTTGTTCGCTTTTTGGATAAATTTTTGCATAATGTCCAAACTTGTATGACATCTTTTCAAACCAAGGCAACAGCATGAGGATTGGGATTGCACAGTTAAACCCGACGGTTGGAGATTTAGAGGGTAATTTGGCTCTCGCAATTGATGCTTATGAGCAATTAGTCGGGCAGAATGTTGACCTGGTGGTCTATCCTGAATTATTTCTATGCGGTTACCCGCCCAGAGATTTACTTTTAAAGGAAAATTTTGGGAATGACTTACAAGCCTGTCTGCTTGAGTTTGTAAAATCAACTGGCCCGGTCCCTGCATTGATCGGATATGCAGAATCAATCGAATTTCCTAAGACTCAACCCTTCTACAATTCTGCAGCTTGGTGCGCGGAAGGCAAAATTATCCAGACTTTTCATAAAAGACTGCTCCCCACTTACGATGTATTTGATGAAAAACGATACTTCATGGAAGGAGATCGTTCATTTGTTATCCCTTACAAAGGAAAATCAATTGCCGTTACCATTTGCGAAGATATCTGGAATACCGACCAAGTTAAGTATGCACATGATCCACTGGATGAAATTGCACAAGAGAATCCTGATTTGTTGATCAACTTATCAGCCAGTCCATGGCACATTCGAAAAGATGAGCAAAGGATTGAACTTCTTGGCAGAGTTGCCAAAAAATGCAAATGCCCGGTGGTGTATGTAAATGCGGTGGGTGGAAATGATGAATTGGTCTTTGATGGCTTCTCCCTTTCTGTAAACCAGGACGGTTCGTTGCATAACTTTTGCGATTCCTTTTCCGAAAAAATAGCAGTTCACGATTTTGCAGATCAGGGCAGCATCAACTATCCAAGTATTTCACCAATGGAATCTCTACGCCAGGCCTTAGTACTCGGTGTCAGAGACTACGCCCATAAAAGTGGGTTCAAAAAAGGGCTGATTGGATTGAGTGGTGGAATTGATTCTGCCCTTACTGCTGCGATTGCAGTGGAAGCACTGGGTAAAGAAAATGTTATTGGAATAAGTCTACCCTCCTCGATATCCAGCCAGCACAGTAAAGAGGACGCTGAAGAATTGGCAAAAAATCTAGGCATCGAGTTCCATACTTTGCCCATACAAAGCATTGTTGATGCTGCATCTGAAGAATTAGCTCCCCTCTTCAAAGATCGCCCTATTGATGTAACGGAGGAAAATATTCAGGCTCGTTCCCGCGGGCTATTGTTGATGGCAGTGTCCAATAAAATGGGGGCACTTCTCCTGACCACAGGAAATAAAAGCGAATTAGCTGTGGGCTACTGTACACTCTATGGAGATATGTGTGGCGGTCTGGCGGTAATTTCAGATGTACCTAAAACTCAGGTTTTTGAATTGGCTCGCCATTTCAATAAAGAACAGGTGTTGATCCCGGTAAATTCAATTGATAAACCACCCTCCGCAGAGTTACGACCAGATCAAAAAGACAGTGATTCTTTACCGGAGTACGAAGTTTTGGATGCAATTTTAGAAGCCTATGTCGAACAGGGACAGTCAATCGAATCCATTATAAAAAATGGGTTTGATGAAGAAATTGTTCGTAAAATTATTCGCCTGGTTGATTTAAATGAATATAAAAGAAACCAAGCGGCTCCGGGTATTAAAACAACACCCCTGGCTTTTGGGGTGGGCCGAAGAATTCCAATCGTACAGAAGTACAGAAACTAATTTTATCAATGAATCAATCTACAGAATTATTTGAACGGGCAAAAAAAGTTATCCCGGGGGGAGTAAATTCTCCGGTCCGGGCTTTTCGCTCAGTTGGTGGAACGCCTTTTTTTACAAAGCAGGCAAAGGGTTGTCATCTAACCACTGCAGATGACCAAACACTGCTTGACTATGTGTGTACTTGGGGACCGGCCATTCACGGACATGATCATCCTTTAATTCGTGAGGCAATTGCCAAGGCATTACAACATGGAACCAGTTTCGGGACACCTGGCCCGGATGAGGTGGAGATGGCAGAACTTTTGGCCAGAATTGTGCCCTCGGTTGAAAAGGTCAGAATGTGCAACAGCGGGACAGAGGCTACAATGTCGAGTATTCGCCTGGCTCGTGGATTCACTGGAAAATCAAAAATTATCAAATTTGCCGGATGCTACCACGGACATGTTGACAGCTTGCTGGTCAAAGCAGGTTCTGGCGCACTTACCTTTGGAAATCCTGACAGTGCGGGCATACCCGAAAGCTTTGCCCAGGAAACGATCGTACTGCCCTATAACGATCTGGATGCAGTCAGTCACGCCTTCGCTCAAACCGAAGAAGGGATCGCAGCAATTATCGTTGAGCCCTACCCTGCAAATTGTGGATTTATTCTACCCGAGGAAGGATATCTCGAAGGTTTACGAACGCTTTGCTCGAAAAACAATGCAGTGTTAATCTTTGATGAAGTAATGACGGGCTTCCGAACGGCACTCGGAGGAGTACAGGAAAAAACTGGTGTCACACCGGATTTGACCGCAATGGGCAAAATTATTGGCGGAGGCCTTCCCGTTGGCGCATTTGGAGGAAAGGCAGAAATTATGGATTATTTAGCCCCGTTGGGCCCTGTGTACCAAGCTGGTACTCTGAGTGGAAACCCGCTGGCCATGGCAGCTGGAATTGCATCGCTTAAGCTTTTACTTGATTCCAATCCATATGAAAACCTCAACGCATTAGGAAAACAATTAGCAGATGGTGTAAAAGCGATTGCTCAGGAAAGATCAATCCCCCTGCAAGTTCCCCAAGTCGGATCAATGTATTGTTTGTTTTTTAGCGAAGAACCCGTTCTCAATTTTGAACAGGCACTTGCCTCAGATGGACAACTGTTCAATAAGCTCTTTCAATCTTGCTTGGAAAACGGAGTATACTTGCCCCCATCAGCATACGAAACCTGCTTTATTAGCACTTCCCATCAGGCAGATGATATTACTTTCACTCTCGATCGATTTCAAAAAGCGTTTAACTCATTTTAATCGACTTTCCGTTGACAGAACTGAGTTCATTTACAATGACTAAATTTATGTACTTTTACCCAAAAGCATTAACCATTATCCTATGTCTTTTCAGCCTGCAAAATTTTTTATTGGCTGAAACCAAAGACCGAATCCCCTTCTATGAAGATTATTTAAAAGATTCTAATTTTGAGGGTTTCCTGGAAGATGCACGGAAATTCCTGGAAGAAAACCCCAATGCGATTGAGGCTCCAAGATTGGCTCAGGATTACTTAATGACCGCCAAAGCCTCCCGGGATATTAAAGCAATCAGTTTTGCCACATCACAGCTTTTATTTCGCTACATCAATAGCTTACCCACAATGCATTTCATTAGCTCATTTGAAAGGGGCTCCAATACACTGACCGAACTATTAATCTCAAAGGCAGACACCGGGAATTTACAGAGCAAGGACTTCGCAGTCGCCTATTGCCGTGCATTGATCATGGTCGCTCGTGGGCATGGCCCCGAAATTCTGTCCAATCGCTCGCTCCGCTTGCGTGCTTACATGCTTGCGCAAAAGGCAGAAGTTGAGGAAATAACATCCACTGCATCAAAAGCATTAAAACTTGAAGCAGCTAAATCAAATGACGCATCAAAAACAATTAAGGTTGTACTTTCTGAGGACAGCTCTATCCAAAAAATCACGAACTTAAGCTCCCTGTCAGGAAAGGATGCAGAATTTGCCACAGCTTATTACCTTGCACAACTATCAAAAGATGAACGAGCCTCTGAAGAGGTTCTTGTTATTCAGCTTAAACAATCCCTATTTGGGAAACCCAAAAATCTAGAAAAAGCATTATCTACCATTGCCCGTCTACCTGCAAAGACCGCTAAATCTGCAAAAATCCAAACCTTGCTCGGTCTTGCACATTATTTCGATGAAAACCCCGAACTCGCAGTTAAGACACTCTCCAGTATCTCCACAAAAACCGGTAATCAGGAAATGCAAAAATGGGGAGAAACTGCTAATTCCCTCGCCAACGGTATTCAGTTCATAGACGGTCGCAAAAAGCTCTTTCTGGAGGCTACCGAAAAAGCATTTCAGAAATTTGAAGAAAGCAAGGACTCCCTTATACTTGAGCTTGTCTGGCAAAATAAATCAGACGGAGAATCATCAGCTTACCAAGCATTCTTAGGTATATCCAAAGAAAAGCAATCCTTTGAGATCCAGCTTCAGGATAATGGGAAGACCATATTTGCCTACCGTGCTGACCAGGAAAAAGCATCTCTCTTCTCCACAGAACTTGAATCGACCATTTCCTTTCAATCATCCGGTGCAATCCCAGTTCCGAACTTTAATATTTTGCGCAACCCAGACAATGGAGAATTCAATTTTAACTTTAATTTAAACTTCGCTCCTTCATCTGATAAATTATTTGAACAGGGAACCAAGTTTCTTGAAAACCCATACATTGGTACAAATAAAGGACGAGAAGTTCTATTTTCCTACATTACCACACACAAAGGAGTTTGGTTAAATCCGTCAGCAGCGATTAGCGGAGGAAATTCCTACTCCTTATCTCTGCTCAACCCTGACCAACCAGAACCAACAGATATGGAAATTGTTTTTGATTTAAGTAACAACTTAAAATCCTTGAAAGCTGGAAACTTCACTCTTTCAGGCATCACCTTTGGCGACTCCAGTATCCTAACCAATTTGCCAACTTGGCCAGAAACAAAAATTGAAGAGTCAGAGAAATTTGACTTTCCACTTTTACTGAAAATTATAAAAGTTGTTTCAGATTTAGTTGCATCTTAATTAAGTCGATGAGCACCAAGCTCTGCATTCAAAATAAGGTTGAATGTAGAAACCCTTTCATTCTTTTTTTGTTTCTTTCCACCCTCTCATGTGTATTTGGAAATCGAACAGTAAAGGATGCAAAAAAAACTTTTGTCGAATGGGATCAAAATAAGGACGGAAAACTTGTACTCAGCGAACTTCCCAAATTCGCACAAAGAAATTTTCATCGAGCAGATCGAAACAAGGATCAATTTATCTCTCTTCAGGAACACATCGAGTTTCTTTCACAAAACAAAAAAAACAATCCCGCCAAAGATTTCACGATTCTATCCAATCTGCCCTATGCGGGCACTCAAAACCCTAGGCAAACGCTCGATCTTATAATACCGGCCAAAACCTCATCCAAGAAGAAACTACCCCTCGTCGTGTGGATTCACGGAGGTGGTTGGAAAAACGGAGATAAACAAAGCGGACTGAGCCCTCACCGATTGCCCGCCCTAGTTCAAACAGGAAAATATATTGGTGCCTCGATTGGCTATCGTTTAAGTGGAGAAGCAAACTGGCCCGCTCAAATTCATGACTGCAAAGCAGCGATTCGCTGGCTGCGGGCACATGCAGAAAAACATGGAATCGATCCGGACAAAATCATTGCCTGGGGTTCCTCCGCTGGCGGACATCTGGTTTCCATGCTCGGTGTCTCTCACCGAGTCAAAGATCTGGAGGGAAAGATTGGCGAACATACCGATCAGTCAAGCCGGGTGCACGCGGTGATTAACTATTACGGTCCCAGTGCTCTTCTGCAAATGGGCGATCATCCGAGTAAAATCATTCACAACGCCCCCG
>CBFHYW010000044.1:0-10962 GCA_965660135.1 Opitutales bacterium | reverse complement strand
CAGCACGCTGTGAAAGTCTCTATAGTTGGACGATTAATGAGAACTGGATCAACTGGTTGCCCGGAATGGTTTGTGGCTTAAATGTTGCGTGTAGGGTATTTGAAAAAGAATCGTCTCAGGTTATCACCAACACTCCTGTTTACCCGCCCTTTCTCTATGCACCTGGTAACTTCGGATTAACCTCAACTCAAGTGCCCATGTTAATTGAGGATAACCGATTTACCATAGACTTTGATGCACTTTACGAACTTGAGACCTCTAGGGGAGACCTCTTTATGCTCTGCCATCCACACAACCCTGTGGGTACCTCTTTTACCCGAGAGGAACTAGAGAAATTAGGAAAATATATTATTGATCGTGAATTATTTATATGTTCAGACGAAATTCATTGTGATTTGATTCTTGATCCCGCGAAGAAACATATTCCGTTTGCTTCTCTAAGTGAACCAATTGCTGATAGAACAATTACGCTGATGGCTCCAAGTAAGACATTTAACTTACCGGGTTTTGGTTGTTCATTTTCAGTGATTTCAAATAACGAACTTAGGCACCGGTTTAAAAATGCGATGAAGGGGATAGTCCCTGATCCCCCTGCAATGGGGTTTAATTTGGCAGAAGTTGCCTACCAGGATGGAGATGAATGGAGGGAGCGCTTAATCAACTATTTGAGGTGTAATCGTGATTTTGCTTTTCAGGAAATATCAGGAATGCAGGGATTAACTCCATATTCTCCAGAGGCTACCTATCTACTCTGGATTGACGCTCGTGAGTTGCCTTTAGATTGTCCACAAGCTTTTTTTGAGGGTGCTGGAGTTGGTTTATCCAATGGTCGTGATTTTGGTGCTCCAGGTTTTCTTCGTCTGAACTTAGGTTGTACGAGTGAATTATTGAGAACGGCAATTTCAAGAATGCAAAATGCAATTTCGAATTTATAAATCTCCTCTTGAAGTGAACATCGTTTAATGAATAGAGAGAAAGAACTTAGGTCATTACTTAAAGCTCACGACGAAGCATACTACCGAGATGCAAAACCCTCTATTAGCGATCGAGAATACGACCGACTAAAGTTTGAACTTGAGTCTTTGAGTAAGCAGGAAGATTTACTCGGTTTATTTGATCAGCAGTCGACTAGTGAGGTCGGAGTCAAGGATTCTGTGAAACCCATTGTGGGCGATGATAGATTAGATGAATTTTCTTCTCACAAGCATTTATCCCCGATGCTCAGTCTTGATAATACTTATGATCAAGAAGAGTTTCTTGAGTTTGATCAACGCCTGTGCAGGTTACTTAAAGCAAGTGCCCTCCCCTATGTCGTTGAGCCTAAAATCGATGGAGTTGCAGTTTCACTGACTTATGAAAATGGTTCGCTTACTAATGCAACGACCCGTGGGAACGGAATTGAGGGCGATGTTATTACTCAGAATATTGTTCACATCGAAAATTTACCCTTAACAATAACAAATTCCAACTTCCCTCCGTTAATCGAAATTCGAGGGGAAATTTTTATGGGGCACGAAGAATTTGATCGAATTAATCAAGAAAGATTGAATGTTGGTTTAGAATTGTACGCAAATCCTCGTAATCTTACCGCAGGAACGGTCAAACTACTCGATCCGAAGGAAGCGAAAAACCGCAAATTAGAAATCGTTCTGTATGGATTGGGTGCATGTGAACCAGGCGATCACTTTTCATCACAATCCCAATTTCATCAGGCTATTAAGGATTGGAGGCTTCCAACCGTTGATTTCTTGGAGTTTGTTTCGAGTGCACCAGAAGCTTGGGACGCGATTACGAAACTTGATCAACAACGAGATAATTACACCTATCCAACGGATGGAGCAGTTATTAAATTAGATTCATTTTCGTTGCAGAAAGAGGCAGGGAGCACGGCAAAGGCACCCCGTTGGGCAATTGCTTTCAAATTTGAATCCGAAAGACAGCAAACCCTGCTTGAAGATATTCAAATTCAAGTTGGGAGGACCGGTGCAATTACACCAGTTGCTCATTTGAAGGCAGTACAGTTAGCTGGAACTGTTGTTTCACGGGCGAGTTTGCATAATGCTGATGAGATTGAGAGAAAGGATATTCGTATCGGAGATACGGTAGTTGTTGAGAAGGCTGGAGAAATTATTCCGCAAGTCATAGAGGTTGTCCAAGCACTAAGGTCCGAGTCTTCGGAACCATTTATATTCCCTCGCTTTTGCCCATGCTGTGAAAGTAAGTTGGAAAAAATGGATGGGGAAAGTGCTTGGCGCTGCCCAAGCCAACTTTGCTCAGCTCAAATAAAAGGTCGCTTGGAATATTATGCATCTAGAGGTTGTATGAATATTGATCATCTGGGCGAAGCAGTTATCGCACAGTTGGTGGACAGGGGGTTCGTAAAGAAATTATCTGATCTCTACATGTTGTCTAATCAGCAATTGCTTCAACTTGATGGTTTCGCTCAGAAATCAGCAGATAATCTGCTCGAAACCATTGATAAAAGTAAAAATCAAGTTCTCTGGAGGTTTATTTGCGGTTTGGGGATTAAACACGTTGGAACATCTGCGTCCAAGGAATTGGCACGTGAATTTGGCTCCATCCAATCTCTAGAACATGCATCTGAGGAAGAACTTACCTCAATTAGTGGAGTAGGTTCTATAATGGCAAAAAGTATTTTTTCATTTTTTCAAAACCTCGAAAATCAAACAATACTTAGGAAGTTGGAAGAATTAGGACTTCAGTTTAATAGCCTCCAGGGCGAACCGAAGAAAAAACTATCACTGGATGGTAAAACTTTTGTCCTAACCGGAACACTAGAGAACTTTACGCGCGAGGAAGCAGGGAGTAGGATTGAGTCACTCGGAGGAAGGGTGTCATCAAGTATCAGTAAAAAAACTACTTTTCTACTAGCTGGAAAAGGAGGGGGTTCCAAGCTGTCTAAAGCCCAAAAGCTAGATGTACCAATATTAAGTGAAGATGAGTTCTCTCTCTTGATTGAACCATAAAGAGTGTAGCCATTTGTCGAATAGCATTGAGGTTGATATTAATATCTCTATGTTTAGATATTTTCGTACTTTTACAAATTCACCCTATGCCCACGCAAGATAAGTCAGGTTTCGATTCCGTTGAAGATGCCATTGCAGAAATTGGCAAGGGAAATTTAGTAATTGTGACAGATGATGAAGCTCGTGAGAATGAGGGTGATCTCGTCATGGCAGCGTCCAAAGCTACTCCGGAATCAATCAATCAAATGATTCTGCATGCCCGCGGGTTAATCTGTGTTCCCTTGATGAGTAATCAACTGAGCAGGTTAGGGATTTCAAGTATGGTCCATAATAACCGGGAGTCCCAACAAACCGACTTCACTGTTTCAGTCGATGCCACCGAAGGTATTTCAACTGGAATTAGTGCATTTGATCGTGCATCCACTATCCAGATTTTAGCTAATCCAAATGCGACACCGCAAGATCTTGTTCAGCCCGGTCATGTTTTCCCTTTGCGGGCAAGGTCGGGAGGGGTTCTGGAGAGAGCTGGGCACACTGAGGCTGCAGTCGACCTTGCTTCACTGGCAGGGCTTCACCCAAGTGGTGTAATTTGTGAGATATTAAATGAAGACGGGAGTATGGCCCGCCTCCCTGAGTTGAAAGTTTTTAGAGAGAAATGGGGCTTGAAACTCATTTCCATCGCATCCTTGATCGAGTATCGTCATCAGCGAGATCAATTAATTGAAAAATTTACTGAATCAAATTTTCCCTGCAAGGCAGGAAATTTTAAATTGCACGGTTTTAGAAGCGTCCTTGATGGGCGCACTCACTATGCACTCACCCTTGGTGAAATTGATAGGAATAACTCGACTCTGGTTCGTGTTCAAACAGCCAATGTTCTTACTGATGTACTTGGATTATCAGTAAATGGCAGCAACGAAAGAGTTGTTGAGCAAGCTCTGAATGCGATTGCTGAGAATGGATCTGGTGCTCTTCTTTACATGGAGTCTAGACGAATTGACCTGAAGGGCGACTCCCCTAAAAAAGGAAAATTGAATAGTAAATCAATTCCAGTCCCTAAGATGGATTTTCGAGATTATGGAATTGGTGCACAAATTTTAGTTGCACTTGGCATAGAAAAACTTCGGTTACTTACTCGTGATCGGAGGAAAGTTGTCGGATTGGAAGGCTATGGTCTGGAAATTGTAGAGCGTATATTATTGAAGTAAGAATTTAATGAGCTCTGAGAAACAACCTGCTTCAATTTTATCTTCTAGTTCACTCAGGATTGGTATTATCGCATCAAGATTTAATCGCTCGCTCACAGACTCACTTTTAAGGAGAGTTTCAAGTTGTATTTCTGAAAATGGAAATCCTGAAAGTCTAATTATTGAGAGGGTTCCTGGGGCTCACGAAATTCCTGCTGCATTGTCACTATTACTCAAATCAAACAAATTTTCATGTATGATTGGATTAGGGGTAGTGATAAAAGGCTCAACCTCACACCATCACTTGGTTGCCGAGTCAGCCGGGAATGCCATCCAATCGTTAATAATTAAATTTAACGTGCCAATCATTAATGGAATTGTTGTCACCGATCATATCGATGATGCAGAAGAAAGAATTAACGGAAAGTTAGACCGTGGGCATGAGTTTGCCCAAGCCGCAATTGAAATGGGACATTTACACACAAAATGGACGAAGACCTAATTACTAACCCTAAATGGAGTCGACGTCGGCAAAATCGCGCCACTGCTTTTCGTTTTATTTTTCAATGGGAAATGAATCCATCCGACGACCTTTCTCGCGATTTGAAAGATTTTATTTTCAGATTGGGTAAAGATGAAGATTATTTTTCTTATGCCATTGAATTAATTGATGGAATTATTGAAAAGAAAGAAATTATTGATTCTATCATTCGGGAATTAGTTGATAATTGGGAGTTCGCTCGAATTGCAAAGGCCGACTTGGGCCTTCTCCGGGTTGCGATTTACGAAATTCAATATCGGTTAGATGTTCCTCCAGTTGTAATTATTGATGAAACCTTGGAGATAAGTAAGGAGTTCTCCTCGGAGAACTCGAAGAAGTTTCTCAATGGAGTCCTGGATAATGTACTTGCTAAAATGCCAAGACCGGCAAGGAAACCGGCAATTTAATACTTATTTCTTCCCTATTCGATAAAGACGAAAGCCCGCATCTTTAATAATTTTTGGCTCAATTAAATTTCGACCATCGAAGAAGTAGGCAGGTTTTTCCATTTGAGAGTAGATCTCGTTGAAATTTAATGATTTGAATTCTTCCCATTCTGTGAGTAATGCAACGGCGTGGGTTCCAGATGTCGCATCAATTGCACTTTTACAGAATGTAATTCGGTCATCGTTAGCCAAAAGACCAAGGGCAGAAAGAATCGTTTCCTTTTTTACCTGCGGATCGTAAATCCTTAATGTTGCTCTTTCCTCGAGCAGTTTCAAGCAGATTGCAATGGCTGGTGATTCTCGAGCATCATTTGTATCTTTTTTGAATGCAAAGCCTAAGATTCCGATCTCCTTACCAGAGACTGTATTGAACATGGCATCCATCATCCGTTGTACAAAACGGTTTTTTTGATAATCGTTCATAAGAACAACCTGATTCCAATAATCTGAAACCTCAGGTAAACCAAAATGTTGGCACAAGTAGGATAGGTTCAAAATATCTTTTTGAAAACATGAACCACCAAATCCGACTGAACTTTTTAGGAATTTTGGACCAATTCGAGAATCCATTCCTATGGCATTTGCGACCTCATCAACATCCGCTCCAGTAGCTTCGCAAAGTGCAGAGATGGCATTTATACTCGAAATCCGTTGAGCTAAAAATGCATTTGCAGTTAATTTAGATAACTCAGAAGACCATAAGTTGGTCGTGATAATCTTTTTTCTGTCAATCCATTGAGCATACAGATTAGCGACTTTCTCGACTGCCTGAATGCCTTCGTCTGTAATTTCTCCACCAATTAAAACTCGATCCGGGTTTTCCAAATCAGTAATTGCAGTGCCTTCGGCCAGAAACTCCGGGTTTGAAAGAACCTGATAAGAATATCCATTATTTGCCTCACTTAGAATTTCCTTAACCATTTGAGCGGTTCGAACAGGGACTGTTGATTTTTCAACAACTATTTTATCTCCGCCTCCAACCTTGGCAATATTTCTGGCACACAACTCGATAAACCTTAAATCCGCCGCTTTCCCTTTGCCCGAGCCATAATCTTTGGTCGGCGTATTCACACTAATGAAAATAACATCAGATTCCTTAAGCGTCTGGTCAATTTCAGTACTGAAAAATAAATTTTTTCCGCGAGCACACTGAACTGTTTCTAGCAGACCAGGTTCATATATAGGAAGAGTGTCAGAATTCCATGCATCTATCCTTTCCTTATTTAAGTCAACTACTGTAACAATGGTATCCTTGCACTGCTTTGCGATCATCGCCATTGTCGGACCACCAACATATCCTGCTCCTATGCAACAAATTTTCATTCTCTTTCAATAATATATTTTTTAGATTCTTGCGATTCTATATTTCTTAATCAGTTTCGAACATTATGTTGTTTTATGATTTCTGAATTTTTTAATCTTCCATGGCCAAGAATAGCCTTACTTTTTGGGTTCTTCTATCTCCTCTTTATGTTTATTGCTTGGATTTATGCAGATCGAATGCTTTTCCCTTTTCCTGAACCCAAAACTTACACACAAAATGATGTTGATTTTTTTGTTTCAACAAAAACAGGGTTGCAGATTGCGTGCATTCAAGAAAGTGCCAAAAAACCAAACGGTTTAATTATTCTTTACAGCCACGGTAATGGTGAGGATTTAGGAATGCTTAGGGATCGGATGCGTAAGCTTACTCAGAGTGGGTGTGATGTTTTTGCATATGATTATCCGGGGTACGGCTTAAGTGAAGGAACTCCATCAGAGGAGGGATGTTACCAAGCCATAGATGCTCTCTATGCTCACATTCTTGAACAGACGGGTAAAAAGGCAAGTGATGTAGTAATATGGGGGCGGTCTCTTGGTACTGGCCCTAGTTGTTATCTTGCTTCGAAAATTAAAGTGGCGGGTTTATTATTAGAGACCCCATTTTTAAGTGCATTTCGTACGATTACCGAAATAACTGTATTACCTTGGGATCGATTTCGGAACTTGCAGCGAGTGGCGCTAGTCAAGTCGCCCTCCTTGGTTATTCACGGCCGCTGGGATGAAGTCATCCCATTCCGGCAAGGTAGGCGCATACATAATGAACTACCTGAACCCAAAACATTTTTAGAGATCAAAGAAGCTTCTCATAATGATCTTGTTGAAAAAGGAGGACAATCATACAAGGAATCTATAAAACATTTTTTGAGCGGTCTACTTGATGATTGATTTTACAACTATTGAACATTTATATAAAATTCATATCTAAGTTTATAGAATCAAATTTTGGCGTGGATTTTAAATTATGTTGGGATTAACAAAAAAAGAATCTAAGTTCTTTATGAACTCATTGGTTGGGCATGCCGTACTGATTGCCCTAGCTGGCACTTTAGGCTTTCTCCCGAGTTGCGAGAAGCAAGATGAAGAGATCCATGTTTTTGAGTTGGCATCGGCTTCATATGCCCCGACTCCTCCCCTCCCCCCAATGCCAGTTGAGGTGATTAAGCCTACTCCCCCAAAGGTTGTTCCTGTTCCGCCTAAGCAAACTCCAAAACCAATTGTAAAAACAAAACCCGCACCCAAAAAAGTTACTCCAAAACCCACGCAGGTTCCGAAATCAAAACCTAAACCACCCATAAAGCCACCGAGTAAACCAAAGATCGTAACCATTGACCAATTTCGTAAAGAGCATAAATTGGCAGCCGTCCCCAAGCCATCTCACAAACCTGTTCCGCAAAAGCCAAAAGTTAGAATTAATCCCAATAATTTTTCACTTCCTAAAATCACTATTTCAAACCCTCCCACGCAAGCTTCTAATGTCGATCCGACAATTCTAAATCGTTACCTTGGAGAAGTGAAGGCAAAGCTAGAAACTGTTTGGCGCAGACTGCAAGCAGGTACTGATATTGGTGTCGGTGGAGAGGCGTTTTTATCTTTCAGGATTTCATCTAATGGCACATTACTTTCTCCACTTATTTCTCGCTCCTCAGGAAATAAAACATTGGACCGGTTAGTCCTTCAAGTCAGTAAGTCTGTAGGTAATCTTGGTCGTCCACCTGGGGGCAAGCTTTCCTCTTCCCTTGAAATTCCTTTTAGGGTTAAGTAATCATATCGATGAAATTTGACTGGCGTAGACCCGTAGCACCTATTCTTTGCATAACAGGGATTTTGCTTTGTTTATCTCGCGATCCAATTATTGGCTTAGGTGCGTTCCTGATTAGCTTTGCGTTAATTCTTGGGTTTTCTCGTGGTAGCAAGTGATTTTTCGATCAACAGTTGTTTAGATTTAATCACCGATTCCTCAATCATCGATTGTTGAGCAGAGGTGATTGTTTTCGCTCTTCCAGATGGTTTAACCTGTAAGTAGGAACCATCTTTCCTTAAGGAACTTGCACCTTCATTATCTGATAGGAATTTATCTAAATCGTTCAGGACTGATTTTATCATTTCTGGGTCCTCAATGGGAAAGACTGCTTCTACCCGTCGCAAAAAGTTTCTAGGCATCCAATCTGCACTTCCTACATAAAGGTTACATCCTTGGGGCGCATTTTGAAAATAAAAAACTCGGCTATGCTCTAGGAAGCGACCAAGCAAACTGCGGACTCTTATATTTTCGCTCATCCCTTTAATACCTGGTACCAACCCACAAATTCCTCTCACAATAAGGTCGACCTTTACCCCTGCTTGCGAGGCTAGATAAAGGGCGTCAATGCTGGGCTGATCAATTAAGCTATTAACTTTGATAATTATGCGGGCGGGCTTTCCTGCTTTTGCAAGCTTGGTTTCTTCAGCAATGAATTTTAATGATCGCTCATGAAGTATATAGGGGGCGACAAGCAATTTCTTGAAGCGGGGAGTCCGACTGTACCCAGTTAACATGTTAAATAAATTACCCAAATCTGATGTGTAGGAAGGATGTGATGTAAACAAGCTGTAGTCAGTATAAGTCTTCGCGGTGCTGGGGTTGTAATTTCCGGTCCCTAGGTGTGCGTAGCTTTGAAGTTTCGAGTTTTCCCGCCTAACGATTAGGCAACACTTTGAATGTGTCTTTAATCCTGGCAGTCCATAAACAACATGCACTCCAACTTCCTCCATTCGATGTGCCCATTGTACATTTGCTTCTTCATCAAATCGGGCCTTTAATTCAACCAAAGCTGTAACCTGTTTGCCATTTTTGGCAGCGTCCATCAGAGCCTGTACGATTGGTGAGTTCCCATTTGTTCTGTAAATCGTTAGTTTTATTGCAAAAACATCAGGGTCAATAGCTGCTTGACGCAAGAAGTCGACCACTGGAGTAAATGAATCATAGGGGTGGTGAAGTAAAATGTCTTTTTGTTTTATTATTTCAAAGATTTTCTCTTTTTTTTCAAATTCGAACGGGAGGTGTGCTTCAAAAGGAGGAAATTGCAAATCCGGACGATCAATTTCATTTGGTAGTGACATTAGTCGGTATAAATTGATCGGTCCGTTGACCAGAGTTACATCTTTTTTGGATAAACTGATAGCACGCAGTAGATAATCAAGAACCTCATTATCAACTCCCTCATCAATTTCTAGGCGAACGGCTGCACCCTTTTTTAAATTATGTAATTCCTCCTCAATGCTTTGCAGTAAATTCTCAACCTCCTCTTCATCTACATAGAGATGGCTATTTCGAGTTATCCTAAATGCCCATGCTCCTATTGCACTATGCCCGGGAAAAAGATCATCGACAAAATGTCGTACAATATCACTCAAGAAAACGAATGTATCTCCCTTTCTCAATTTTGACTTAACCCCAACCAAACGTGGGAGAATCCGGGGGACTGGCACAATGGCCATTAATGTTTCAGCTTTTTTCTTACGCTGATTTTTTAGTGCGACAATTAGGTTAAGTGACTTATTAAGAATTAAAGGAAATGGATGGGTCGGATCAACCGCCAGTGGAGTTAATACAGGAAAGACCTCCTTCCTGAAGTAGGTTTTTAACCAAGTGAATTCATCTTTTGATAATTCCTCTATTTTCTTAAATGATATTTTCTTCTGCTTCAGTGCTGGTTTTAAGGTGTCATTCCAGCATTTCTGTTTATCCCGAGCCATTTGCCCCGCTTGGCTTCTTATTTTATCAAGAAGTTCAGTTGGGGGTATTCCATCAAAGCCACTTCTTGTTGAACCTCCGTCCACCTTTTGCATTAAACCGGCAACTCGAATTTCATAAAACTGGTCTAAGTTGGAGGAGACAAAAGACAGGAACCTTATCCTTTCAAGTAAGGGATAGCGTTCGGATAGTGCTTGATCAAGTACTCTACTATTGAACGCTAACCAGCTTAATTCTCTATTGAAGTATTTGGGCGAAGGAGGAATATTCTTTTTGATTGAATTCATAAAACTTAACTTAATATATTCTTGAATCATATTTTTTTCGCAACGGTAAAGGATATTTCGATCACTTTCCTTGCCTTTTATCTATATGTACATGCGTGAATCTTGACGGTCTAGCAAATTTGTATTATATTATAATTTGGTCTTTGAAATTTTGTTGGGGGTGTTCCGGATTCGACTGCAATGTGGAAAATCCGGTCGCGTATCGAGGATGACGCTTGGCCTCGTAAAAAATGCTTCAAATCATTAAATGGCGAAAATAATATCGTTAACTTCGAACCTGAGTTCGAAGCCCTCGCAGCTTAGTTCTGCGACGTCGACAGTCCACTGACACCTGCTGGGTGGTCGGGGCGTTAAAAGGCAGGTAAAACCTCGGAGCGTTTGGTTGTCTATCGGAGGCTAAACGGTTGAAGATAACCTCGGATTAATAGGTGTTCCTTCCTTCATTATTCCTAAATCAA
>CBFHYW010000043.1:7214-10964 GCA_965660135.1 Opitutales bacterium | reverse complement strand
ATGCCGGAAATACCGACAAACCCATTGCCGGTTTACTTAAAGACTTAAAACAACGCGGACTGCTCGACGAAACCCTTGTGGTATGGGGCGGAGAATTTGGCCGCCAACCCACGGCTGAATACAAAGAAGGAACCGGTCGTGATCATAACTCCTGGGGATTCACTATGTGGATGGCAGGCGGGGGTATAAAAGGTGGCGTGAGTGTCGGAGAAACCGACGAACTCGGAAGCCAAGCGGTGAAGGATCGCTTTCATGTCCGCAGGTTACATGCAACGATTTTGAATCAATTAGGCTTGGACCCCAATAATCTTTCCTACTTCCATGGCGGTCTGGATAAAAGCCTAGTTGGAGTAGAAGGTGCTGATCCCATCCACCAAGTGATTGCATAAAAAACTCCTTTGGGGGTTATCTCACTTGGTTTAACTTGTGGCGGCTGCCTTTTTAGGGCAGAAACAGGGTATGCATTTGAATTCAGTTAATCCCCTGCTTATAGATACCCCCTATACTAATTGGCAACTCGAAGGACTACCATCCTACAGGGTTGAGCAAATAAGAGAATGGATATTTGAAAAGGGAATCCTTGCGTTTATGGATATGACCAATCTTCCGGGAGGATTAAGGCAGGAATTAACGGAAAAATACGATCTCCAACCCATGGAGATTTCAAAAGCACAGGGCTCCTCCGACACAACACAAAAATTTCTGTGGAAGTTAAGAGATCAACAATTTATTGAAAGCGTACTCATACCTGCTACTGAAGGAACCAAGGGAGTCCGAGCTTCTCGCTTAACCCTTTGTGTTTCCACACAGGTTGGTTGTGCTCTTGGCTGTAAGTTTTGCGCCAGTGGGTTGGATGGATTGAAAAGAAATTTATCCACCGGAGAAATTTTAGGTCAGGTTATTCTAGCCCGAAATAAAGCTGGTAAAAGAATAGACAACCTGGTTTTCATGGGAATGGGGGAGCCATTAGCAAACTTACCAGCGCTACTCCCAGCTCTTGATATAATACTATCCCCGAAGGGATTGGGAATTGGAGCACGCCACATAACCCTGTCAACCAGTGGATTAGTTCCTAAGATCCTAGAACTAGCAAAATACCCAGCACAAATTCGTTTGGCTATTTCCCTGCATGGTGGCGATGACAAGACACGCGAGCAAATCATGCCAATCAATAAACGCTACCCGATAGCAGAACTATTGGATGCGTGTGAAAAATTCATTCTGGAACGAAAGAAAATGATCACTCTAGAATATATTCTCATAAAGGGAGTGAATGACGACCTCCATCAGGCAAGCCTGGTTGCGAAACATGCCCGGCGCTTAAACGCAAAGGTTAATCTTATCCCCTACAATCAGGTCGACGGGCTGAACTGGGAGAGACCAGAACTGCCCAAAATCATTGCATTTCGAGAACAAGTGGAGAGAGAGAATGCACCCAGAGTGACCTTACGAATGGAAAAAGGACATGATATAGATGCTGCCTGTGGCCAATTAAGGTTACGGGAGCAACCTTCCTGACTGATTTCAGGAAGAAAGGTTACTTCTAAATAAAGTGTTACTTTTTATTTCCCTTGAAGAGAGAGCGTAACCCTTTGGCGGGTTCTGCTTTTGGAGCATCTGTACTTCCTTTAGATTTGATCGCTTTAGCTTCTTCTTTGGTCACCCACATGTGAACATGTGCTTTTTCGACCGTTAACACATAATTACGATTCAAAGTAAAACCATATGTTTTGAACATTAATTGATTATTATCATTCAATTTCTTTTGTAAGGCATCAAGTTGGGCTTGAAGCTTATCATGCTCATCTTTGTCTTGTGTTTTCTCAAGTTTACTTAAAATTTGCACAGCCAGAGTTCTTTGTTGCTGAACTAATTGAACATTTTTCTGAAATTCTTTATTTGCCTCGATGGTGTTGAGTGAGGCAACCTTTACAAGTTCAAGTTCTGACTGAGGTGCCTTATCCTGAGCGAAAAGCATGAAGGAGAAAGAAAACGTGAATGATAGAATCGCAATAATTTTTGAGGTATACATGAGCATTTTATTAGTTAAAAAATGAATATTAGGCAATCCGTAAAAGACTCTACTCCAACTCAATTAGCTTAATATTTCTAATTTCACTGGAGGTTGCATAGGAACATATTCCCAACGGAATCGACATTTCTATCTCGCCAAAACGCATGCCGACCTCTCTGCCTTCAAGATCACAATCAATAACTTTATCCTGATCTATCCAAACGGACAAGTTTTCGGGGGAGACCTTTAACTTAATTTTGTACCACTGGTTTTCTTCAAAAATATATGCATCACCGGTTTCATTTTCTGATGCGTCGTAACCATCGATGCTGGAAATCCCGATTAATGCACCTCCCCACCCTCCGAGAATCAAGGTTGCATGAGATTCGTTAAAGGGAAATGTTAGTCCACAAAAAAAGTCACTCCCAAGTGTACGACGTGCTTCGAGGCTAATCTCATAATTAATTTTGGGGAGAATTTTTTTGTTTTTCCAATGAATTCCAGTAAGATCTGATCCCATTTCCAATATAAGACTGCCATTCTTATCTATTTTAACATCTCCCTTTCCGACATAATCAGTCAGCTCCCAATTATCTAATCCAGAACCATCGAATAAAGAAATTCCATCAACTTTCTTTTGAGCACTCGTGCGTGAATCCCCAACGATGTGCTGACAACCAGAAAAAATTAACGCAACCGTCGCAATTAATATTTTAAAAAGAATAAATCTCGAAAAAGTGATCATGTTGAAAATCATTTAACACCTAGAATATTTCAGCAAGAAATAAGTTCACGAAAAGGAGAATTTTTAAAATATACTAATATGTAGAAAATATTTTAGTTTCCATTAAAACAGTTCAATGCTTCCAGTGAATGAAAGGAATCTCGCTTAAAGCATAAGATTCAGTGAGGAAAGATATTAAAGGTTTTTAGGCTTTTCTATGATCTCGATTTCATACCCGTCCGGGGCATCCACAAAAGCAAATACTGAACCGGAAGAACTTTGTGTTGGCCCGTCACTAAATTCATATCCAACCGTTTTTAAATGTCGGGCAAAATCGTTCATGCTTTCAACTTCGAAAGCGAGATGCATCAAGTCCTCCTGCACGACAACCGGACCAGAACTTGGAAAATAAGTAAGCTCAATTTCCTCCTGGCTATTTGGAACAGACAAAAACACCAGCTTTGAGCCCCTAGGCGATTCATGGCGGCGCGTAACCTCGAGTGCAAAGACTCTTTCATAAAAGGAAACTGCTTTTTCAAGATCATTTACCCTCATTCGGGTATGAAGAAATTTACAGACCACCTTGTTCATAAATAATTTAAGAGTAAAAGATACTCAGAATGAAAATGTGACCTTATTAACCCCAGCTTCTGAACAGGCATTTAAAACACTGACCGCAGACTGGTGTTCAGCGATTCCCGAGGATTCGATCTGCACTTTTAATTCAGCTTCAGCTTTGGTTTTAGCGCCTGAACTGATTAATTGATCACGCATTCCTTTTTGTACTTTTAGATTAGAAACCAAATCCGGCATATCAAAATCTAATCCATCCTCAATCTCGGATCCGTTCAGGTAAACCTCTCCCTGATCTCCGATTTTAACATTAAGCATGTCCATGGGTGTAATGTCACTGCTTTGGGGCTTGCCGGGCAACTGAATGGATAACTCAGCTTCCGGTTGCTTGAGCATTGTGGTGACCATGAAGTAAATCAGCAATAGAAAGGTAACATCA
>CBFHYW010000043.1:0-7204 GCA_965660135.1 Opitutales bacterium | reverse complement strand
TCCTACCTGCCAAGTTCCGAAGATGATATCGGCTTGCCCCGCATTTCCCACCTCTTTCATCACATCTTTTACAACCGCATGAGTAACTTTTGGATGAACACGTAAGAAAACTTTCCAATCAGGATGTTTTTTGACTGCTATTCCGATTTGAGTAAAATCAATTTCTGCTTCGCCCCAATAGAACTTCTGCCCTTCTGGTGTATCATCAATACTAATAATAGTACGCGGTGGTGGCTGTTCCTTCACGCTTGAATTTCCAGCCACAGGTAATGCAGATAATTCAATGTACTGCTCAGACATTCTCTGGGCAACGACCATGAAAAACACAATCAGTAGAAATACCACATCAATCATTGGAGTTAAATCGGGTGAGTCGTTAGACTCAGGCGGTTTGTATCCACTCATTTAATTGAAAGTAATATCTAAATAATAAGTTTTAGGCAGGAGGCATTGGAGGTGCACCTGGGTCAGCAACCTCCTGCGGAGCTTCCTCGTAATATTCTTCACCTCCAGCTTCTTCACCCTCTGCAGCAAATCCGCCACGGGCAGCACGCACGAGGGTGAAAACCATTTCTCCGGCCACTCGATTAACTTCTGCGACAATCGTGCCAAATTTAGTTTTGTATATGAAGTAAGAAATAAGAGTTGGGATTGTAACAACCAGTCCAGCTGCTGTTGTCCATAATGCACTACCGATATTTCCGGCCATTTTTTGACTGGACTCTCCCCCCATACCTGAGCTTTGCAGAACCTGGAAAGCTCCAATCATACCGGTAACAGTCCCTAGCAGTCCGACCATTGGAGCAATTGATCCGACAGTATTTAACAAGTTTATCCAAGTGAAAGGCTTTGCCAATTCGAGACCTGAAGTTTCCTCTAATCCTTTTTCAATTGATTCGATATCAAGTTCATCGTCTTGAATCCGGGCAAGTCCACCCTTTAAAACAGAAGTGACAGGAAGTTTATATTGCTCACAAAGCGCCATAGCACCCTCAACATTCAAGTTCTGTAACTCCTGCATGATGGGCTCCACAACATCAGGTTTGATAAAAGCCTTTTTTCGTACCGCAATACCATTATAAATTATCAAAGTAAAGCCTGCCAGAATCAAAATAATGAAAGGAACAAGAAAAGGGCCAAGGTTATCCACAAGGGCAGATCCAAAACCTTTTTGCTGTGCATGGACAACGTTTGCGAAGAAGCTTGGAGATAAACTGGTGAAGATTATTCCGATTATACTGAATGTACGGGTGAAGCCTAATTTCATAATTTTGTTTGATTAATATGTCTTAGAATTACTTGTAAGGATTAAAGGGTCAAGAATAGGATTAAATTAAGATGCGGGTAGTAAATCCAATCTTTTTTTACTTTCTGCAGCCCATTTGGAACCCTCATAAAAAATAGATACTTGTTTATAAACATTTTTCGCCGCTTCATTTAAGCTTAATTTTTCATACGCATCTCCCGCCATAAGAAGAGACTCTGGAAGCCAATCTAATCCAACCCGTGCACTGACAATCCCTTCAGTCACCTCAAGGACAGATTGCCTGTAATAATCAGCTGCTTTCAATTCATTTCCCCCGGCTTCATACTGGCGGGCATACTGTACGCGCATTAATGCACGTATGAGCTTGTATAGAGAATATTCATTTGTTTGCCGAGCAGGAGGTTTTTCGTCCAATTTTTTTACCATCTGCATTGCTGTATTGAAAATCTTTCCCGCGGGCTCTTTGTATCGGGGATCCTTTAGTGCAGCCTTAGCATAATTCTCATACAATTTTAAATAACAATAAATAGGCCAAATCTCGATAATTTTTGCATAGGGACTACCCATTGATTTTTGCACGATTGGTCCAAGTCTTGCATATTCAGAGATTGCCTCATTGTAGAGACCTTTCTGCCTTAATGAATCGGCTAATTTCAAATAAGATGCATGGTCAGCGCTGTTGTTACGAATGGTAACTTTTTGAAGAAGAGCACGTGCAATTTTAGCAGACTTTGGATTTGCCTGAATCATCTTGCCTGCAAGTTCGAGTGATGCTTCAGAAAAATCCCTATACCCAAAGCCGTCCAATTTATTTAAATTAAGTCTGGATAATAGATAAAATGCTTCGTTGTACTGCTCCATCGCGATCAATGCCTTAACATAAATTAAACAGCTATCATGAATCGCAAAGTATTGTTGAGGGATCTCTAGGTAAAGAAGCACTTTATAAATGGTCGGTCGGAGAGATGCCAATAGTTGGGGATTGTATTGCTCATTGGAAAACATTTTAAGGTTTTTCATAGCATCCTCCGGCCATGAGAATGAGAATCCCTTAACATTTTGCTTTTCTAATCCGCGTAATTCAAGCTGCATCCTGCCAGCACCATCCATTTGCGCATAAATAATACCCTTTTGACCATCCACTCCAAGTAAACTGCCTGCTTTTGCTGCACTTCCTACATAAATCTTGACCGGTAATGCACCAGAATGAATTTTAAAGTAATCTTGGTTGGCCTGAGAAAACAGAGAAAACTGCCCGGAAAACAAAAGCACTAACGAAATATATGTTAAAATTTGCCTATTCATTTAAGAAATTTTCTTTGCCAATCTACATATTGCTTTTCGACCTTGGTGATTTGATCTGATTGGCCGCTCTGCTCGTAGCAACGAATCGCTTGTTCAAATGATTTTGAAGCCCATTTGGTGGCACTAGGGAAATTTAAGGTAGTATCCAAATAATAGTAGGCAGCACCTGCATAGTCACGACCTGCTCGTTTGCACTCGCCCATCATGTAGGAGGACTGAGCTCTTTGCTCTAAACTCGTGTCAGAATCACTTCGCACTTCTTCAAATGAAGTTACTGCCCGTTCAAAAAGAGTAGAGTCTTTAGTTGATTGACCTACCTCGAATAGGGATTCGCCTAATCGAATTCGCGCATCATGAGAATCGTCATGCCAGGATGAATTTGCTAGAGCAGACTCGTAATTGGATACTGCAGACTGATAGCTTCGTTCTTTCTGCTTAGCCTGTCCCAACACGTAGTAGGCATCAAAGAGAAATTCCCCGCCCGTATCACCATATACATTTACAAGGCGTTCCATCGCGGCAACTGCATCTTCAGTTGAATTTTGTGCGAGCAATTTATTGGCCATCCAAACGAGAACTCCTGGACTGGCCGCTGGAAAATCACTTTTTTGTGGATTATAACTTCCTCCTGCTTTAGATCCGACCCGGTCGAGCATCGCTCTCATTCTTAACTCCAAAGTTTTACTTCCACTCGATTTTGCCTCACCGAGCAAAGATGCAAAAGCAACTGAAGGTGATAAGTCAGAGGGGAAACCTTTTTGAAAATTCTTATATTTCTTGAGAAAACCTTTAAATTTAGAACCGTACTTGGGATTGGAGAATATTGCGGCCCTGAGCTTTACCACCTCACTGTAAATCGCCTGATCCATACCCTTAAAAGTGGAAGAGAGGTAGGGCAGCAGTTTTCTACGGTCTTTTACTATTTCCTCAACAGTTCCAGAAATTGTTGATTCAATTCCCTTGCGATCGCGATGAGTAAAAGTAACTGACAGACCCGGATTTTGAAGCTTTTCGAGTAAATCAAGTGTCCTGCCATACAACTTGTCATATTCATCGTATTTATCTGTGTACTTCTTGAGTATGCCATCAACTCCAACATTACTTGGATCATTTCCGTATTTTTGGATATCTTTGAAATATAAATTTAACATGTCCGATGGTCTGCCTTGCATTTCATTAGCAAATCCAATTTTTTCTGTAGCTTCAGAAATTCTCGCCCCATCTGTCCCTCCAAACTTTTCGGAATAATCACTGTATAATTTATCCATGGCAGTGTAGAAGACATCGGTCGCCACATCGAATAGTTCGCCATAATCTATTACTTTATCTTCATTTAAATCGTAATCTGCGAAAGACTTACTCGATTTTACACCAATTGCGGAAAACTCAGTAGATTGTAAAACCTCATCTTTATTTTTATCGAAACTGAGATAATGCTCGACCACTCCCTCTGGATTTTCAGCAACCCGTTCAATTAATCCGCCTTCATTAAAAGTTGCATCTGTAATAAGTCTCATTTCCTGAGATTTTTCTCGGACAAGATTATAATTTTTGCGAGCAGTTTCAATTTGAGCAAACGAAGGCTGTTCATCGGGTTTGACATCACTAATTGCTAGATCACCCAGACTAAGACATGCTTCAGCTACCATTTTGTCTTCGGGGAAGTCCTTTACAAATTGCTCAAACAAGCGGATAGCATTTGGATTATCTGTCGAACCTTGGTATGCAACCGCTAACCTAAAAAGTGCATCTTTTGAATACTCTTCATCTGGAAAAAAGCGCGTTTTACCACCATCGCTCCACTTATCATTAATCGTTTCTCTGCCAGATGAAATCGTTTTTCCACCACCTGATTTGTCAGAGATTTTCCATAATGATCCATTAAACCACATAAAAAAACCTTCCCCATTGGTATAGACAGGTTTACCATTTTTCTCCTCACCACTGGGGAGGTAGACCCCATTAGGATTAGGCAATTCTTCAGGCTCAGGCTCAGCTTCCTCAACTTCAACTTTCTCCACCTCAGGGTCAGGTAGTTTAGTTTCATCAGGTACTGATTCTGAGCTTAGCTCTTGGATGGGCTTTTCGTCTCCGCCACAGGAAGCAAAAGCGAAAACTACAGCACATAAAAAAGTTATTTTTAGCTTTCTCATACTATTCGTCTGAACCCAGGGAATCGTCATCGTAGTTGTCTAGATTATCAAATTTAAGACCTTCTACATTTGCACCGACTACTGCACCTAATAGGGGTTTTGCTTCTTCAAAACGCCCAGTTGCAAGAAGTGCTAAACCACTCATATAATGAGCAGTGGGCATAGCCGGGCTATTGGTAAACTCTTTTCGGTTAACATACCCTTTCGAAGGGTTCATCACACCATTTTCATAACCAGCAAATTTTTCAAGCAAATCATCAAACTTTCTGCGCTTAAAATAGACCGACCCCATCATGCCAACAAAGTCCTTCGCATACTTGTGCTCCGGCATTACTTCGATAAAGTCATTACACAGTGCAAAAAATCTCTCAAAGTATTCAACAGATTTGACCCTGGACTTCTCAGCCCTGTCTTTTTCTGCAGTTCCCATTGCAGATTGTAAACTCGTTGCAATTGCCTGTAAATTATCCGCTTCCTTTCTGTAGGCATTCGCCATGATAAAAGTAACATCCGCTCTAAATTTTTTCCACTCAGTTTTCGCGAGGTAATCCTCCCCTAATTCAATCGACTTTTCTCTATGCTTAACTGTGTTTGCTGAAGCAAAAGCGGCATAAAGAAAGTTTTCAACATTTTCGTGCTTAGGGAAATCCTTGTAGAGCCAATAAAAACCCCAAAATGATTCCCAATCCCTTTTGGTTAATTGAAAATTGTCAGCCTTTCTCCAACGGAGAACAGTGGTGAAAGGTGGAGTATCCTGAGCCAGTTTGAGTTGACCCTTAGCACTGGTCAGTTTCATGGCAATGGTATTTGACTTTTCCTTGAGAATTTCCAATCGGCGCTTTGGCATGGTAGCACCTTGTAAAGCAATAATTTGTTCGTATTGGGATAATTCAGTTTTTAATTGCTTCTGTCTTTCAGAATAAAAGGCCACAATTTCTTCCGTGGTCATGGTTAATGCATAAAGCAGAGATGCTTCTACATGTCTTTCCTTGTCTTTCAATTGAGCCGCTCCCTGCATCAAATTAACATTCAACCGAAGATCATATCGTGCCGGTGTATCACCAGATAAACGTGGAAGTAAAGGAAACACTTCATCAATCCGTTTCGTTTGGACAAACATTTCAGTTAAACAGGAAACTGCATAGGCAGCACGATCTTCGTCCTTAGCCAAATCTGCAAACTTAAGCAGTTCTTTGAAGGTAGGCTCTCCTTTCACCCAGTCTTGTTCAATATGATAACATTGTGAACGCCCGAAAAATAAATTCATCAACTCACTCCGTTTCACAATTTGCTTTCGGTATGGCTTTGATTTATCCAAAAGAAGTTCGATTACACGGGCAGCTTCCTTCCAATCATGGAGTGCACGAAGGCAATCAGTGCGTTTTTGCAAGGCCATGACAGCCTTCGTGTCATCGGGGAACTTCTCGGCAAAAAAGCCAAATGCACCAGCTGCCTTGCCTAGAAAATCCTGATTTCCCGTTTGTGCAAAACTTTGGAGATATCCAACCCCACGAACAAATCCGAATTGTTGAAGAATTTTTTCAACTTCAGGATCTTCTTCATCTTCAAAGCGAAGCTCAAGCTCATCGAGTAGAGGTGAGGCACCTGCAAAATCTCCCTGACCAATCTTTGTCTGGGCTTCTGTAATGACCTGCCTCAATGGCATGTCAGATGGGTTTTGGCCAAAAGAAATAATAAAAGGGTAAATTACACCAAACAGAAAAATGATAAGTGGTGCGGATAAAAACTTTTTAGCTATAGAACTTCTTAGGGGCATAGTAAGAATATAAGGAGAAGGGTTGCA
Organism: Opitutales bacterium; assembly: GCA_965660135.1. Classification (GTDB taxonomy): domain Bacteria; phylum Verrucomicrobiota; class Verrucomicrobiia; order Opitutales; family Seribacteraceae; genus Seribacter. The sequence goes on along the minus strand of CBFHYW010000043.1, from coordinate 675 downwards.
TAAAAGAGACTGCGAGAATTTCTCGCAAGCTTTTTATAATTTTAAAGGAAAACGTTCAGAGATATAAAGAATTTTAAGTGCAACAGGGGCAGTTAAATACCCAATGATCGTAACCAACTTTTCGCATAATCATATTTTTGCCAATACTTTCTTTATAACGACTTGCACCCACACGATGCCCGAAAGCACAGCCCGCAGGTGGATTGATGGGAGAGGGAACTTCACCAGGAATTATAACTTTTTTTCTTTTAATGGTTGGGTCCGGGATGGGAATCGCAGAAATTAAGGCCTTGGTATAAGCATGTACCGGGTTCGAATATAATTCCTCAGCTGGGCCCAACTCGACAATTTTACCAAGATACATAACCGCAATCATATCCGAAACATGCTTAACCACTGCCAGGTCATGGGCGATTAAAAGATAAGTCAACTGGAGTTCAGTCTGTAAATCCATGAGCAAGTTTAAAACTTGGCTTTGGACCGACACATCGAGAGCAGAGACTGGCTCATCCAGCACCAAAAGTTCGGGCTTTAATGCCAAGGCACGGGCAATGCCTATCCTTTGCCTCTGCCCCCCGGAAAATTCAAAAGGATAACGCTTGGCCGCACTTTTGGACAAACCTACCTGTTCGAGTAATTGCTCGACCCGACCAAGCCTCTCGCTTTTATCTCCGA
>CBFHYW010000042.1:0-11146 GCA_965660135.1 Opitutales bacterium | reverse complement strand
TTTCCTGAGCCTGATAAGCCGTAAAGCCAAAATACATTTCCCTTTTGATTAAGCACCAACTCTTTGTCTTCGAGCTTGAGCAAAAGATCATTGATCGGGTGAATATTTTCTTGGTTCATAAGGAATGGAAGAGAGGTGAGGAGTATAGGGGAAATACTAATAAAGTAAAAGCGAGAACATGTCATACATGTTCTCGCTTAATAATAAGGAATAAATGTAATTATAATTACTTCTTAGGAGCTGCTCCAGCAAGGTTTAAGGAAATTTCGATATTGTTTGCAACTTTTTCAAGTTTTTCTCCTTTTTGTATGTCAAAATCATCACGTTTAACCGTAAATTTTGATCTTATAATCAGAAGGTCACCCGGAGTGCGATTCCTTTTGATCAATAAATCTTTAAGATAGGTAATTTTGATCGGTATATTCATTTCTATTGTAATATTGCGAATGGACATTTTCCCTTTCGCTTCGGCAAGCAGATCATTCTTCGTTTTTTTAATATTATGAAGCTTAGACAGTTGAAATTTGATTTGCCCGTATTTCTCAACATTTAGCCAATCTTCGCCATGCATGTGCTCCTTTAATACGGGATTGCCCACATGAAGGCTCTTGGCATCAAGGAAAATCGTCCCCTTGGTATCTTCTGGCTTTTTAGGATTGTAGGTAATCTCCCCGTAAATCCCATCTCCTGATCCATTAATTGATTCTAATGGCGCGTCCATTTGAAAAATGATGCTATTTACTCCCTTCGGATCTTTGAAGTCGAAATTAATCGCACTCGCGGAAAGGGTGAGTAGTGACATTGCCGAAAGTTGAACAAATAAATTAGTCATGTTTAATGTTTAAATAATAAACTCAGGCTGCTTCAACTTTCTTTTTTGAAAATTTGTAAAAAAACTGAAAAGCAGAACACCAAAATAGAACCGAGAACTTATGCTTTAAGACATAAGACGGTATTTTGATCTAACTTGTTCTTAGGGCGTGAAAGATAGTGAGTTTCCAATTATTGCTACATTTAGCTCCCCCCTCAACTGCTTTCTATCAAGCAGTCCGAACACTGTTATTCCCTCAAAGTATGAGAGATGCAAAAAAGTATAGTATACCTACAGACTGTAAGCTTTCAGCTTATATATGGATGTTTTATGCTCGAGGGTGAGAAAGTCCGTGTACCTCTTTCAATCGGACAGCAGAAACATGTGTATAAACTTGAGTGGTTGAAAGACTTGAGTGCCCTAGCAGTTCCTGTACAGCTCTTAGGTCTGCTCCATTGTTCAGGAGGTGAGTTGCGAAAGAGTGTCTTAATTTGTGTGGAGTCAGGTCGCTTGGGAGATCAGCAGATCGCAGATAATTTTTAAGCAGAATTTGAACCGAGCGAATAGATAATCTTTTCCCGTTCTTATTAATAATGACTGGTGCTAAAGGTCTGCAATCTTTTGCAAATGAATCGCGAAAATTCGTTAATGTTTTAAGGGCCCGATTACCAATAGGAGTATGTCTTTGCTTACCCCCCTTACCAGAGATCTTAATTGACGCGTTTACATGATTGATATCGCCATAATTTATACCGACTAATTCACTTACCCTAAGACCGCCAGCATAAAGTAATTCAAGGATTAATAGGTCGCGAATCGATTTAAAATCAACCTTCCCCTCTGTTTCAGAAATGTTGGGTTGCTCCAATAATTTAAAAACTTGTTTTTCTGTAAGTATTTTGGGCAAAGGTTTGTCTGGTTTGGGGAGGGGCAAATTATGAAACGGGTTAACAGTAACCCAATTTCTAGCCTGGCAAAATTTGTAAAAAGTTCTAATTCCAGAAATGTGAGTCCTCAAGGTTCTACGGGAATATTTAGCTTGGGACTCGATAATATAAGACCTACATTGGGACTTAGTTACTTCATTTAAGCTTAATCTCCTGCCCTCAAGTTCGCTGAGCCATAAATAGAAACTATCAATTGCATACTTATAGTTACGTGCAGTGTAGGCCGACAATCTCCTTTCTAAAGTGAGATGATTAATGAATTGAGCGCACTCAGGGAAAGAGCGCTTTCCTGAATCGTCTTTTACTTGAATTTTTGCCACGTTCCAACCGCAAGCTCGTAAACAGAAAAAAAGAAAATAGTGATCACAGTAATAATCGCTATTGAAAGATAAACCCCGAAGTTTGTTTCGGTTTTTCTCGGTTGCTCGGGACGATACGCGTCAGAAGTATTATCGTATGGCTCAATCGAAACAACATTGTGAGTACGCTCCTCCCTGCTTTTTAATGGTTTCCTTAGACTCATTTATTGTAACTTGATTCGATTAGGCGCGAAACGCAAGTTGAAGAGTAATGATTTTATTAGCCAAAAAGAAAAGGTTCTATCTTTGACCTACAACCCTCAAGGTTATCTTCAAGTAAGTAATGCCCAGACTCTTCAAATTTATGAGCAATAATATGTGGTAATTTTTCCTGCCAATTTTCAAGAAACCCACCATGAAAACAAAAGTCTTTCATCCCCCAGCATGCTAATATAGGAGTATCTTTATAACTTTGCAGTGAGTTCTCAGTTTCCTGTAAAAGTGGATATGTTGGATGATTTGGCTCATAGGGTATATCCTTAACGAATCTCCATACTGCAACTCTATTTCTCCAATTATTATATGGGTGAAGGAATCCATTTTTTATCTCAGTACTCATTGGATTTCTGACTGCCATAAAGGTTGCAGGTCCCGCAAATCCATTTAAGCCTCGAACTAGAATGCAACCAATGATGGGTAATCGGCAAAGCAATATTCTCTTGGGCACATTTCGTGATACAAAAGCAGCTGTGTTCATAATCACAATTTTTTCAATTCTATTAGTGTGATTACGAAATGCCGATAAACCTATTGCCCCACCCCAATCGTGAACGACTAGTCGAACCTTTTTGATTTTTAAATGGTCTAACAGTTCAAATAGGTTATCCCCATGACTCTTCAAGTCGTAGGGGAAATCCGGAAAACTTGGCTTATCTGAAAAGCCACAGCCTATATGGTCAGGGGCAATACACCTGCCATGTTCCCTTAAGCTTAAGATCAAACGACGATAAAAAAAAGACCATGTAGGGTTGCCGTGTAGAAAGATGGTTGGAACGCCAACATTTTCTCCTTCGTCGATATAGTGAATGTCCAGTCCACTACTCAGTTTATGGAATTTCCCCTTAAATGGATAAAGAGACGAAATTGTACTTGGGGTGCTCAAGGATTAATGGAAAGCATTATACTAGAAAGCCCACTGCCAATCCCGAGTAAAACGGATGGTTTTGTTAGAAGCAAAGGGTTTTGCTCGCAGGCATGAGTATATGTCAATGGAAGTGAAACTGAACCACAGTTCCCTAAGTTTTCAAATGTTGAATGATTTTTCTCAATTGGAAGCTTTAGTGAGTCGAAAACGGCATTTGTATGTGCTTTCCCTACTTGATGAGTTACAATAAGACTTGGGTTTTTAGCAGTCCAATTACTTGCCTTCATGAACTTGTCCCAGCCTCTGGATGCAACTGATATACCTGCATGGAGTAGTTCCTCAGAGTCAGTTTGCATAACCAATTCATCTCCGGAAGAATCACCTTCGCATAAATGGTTATAGGATGTGTCTGTTTCGGAGATAAAAGTACCCAAGGTCGGATTTCCTGCAGGGAGTAAGTCTTTGTGTACAATGGTCCAGGCAACGGCCCCAGCTCCGATAGTTAAATTGGCAAAGAAGGGTTTTATTTCCTTTCTTGACTGGTTGCCCTGATTTAGGATTTTAATTGTTTTATCAACAAGGGGTTTGCCGTTCTCACCCGCCACGATCATTGCTCTTTTTATCTGACCTGACTCTATCAAGCCAGCGGCAAGTATAATTGCGTTTATAAAACCAAGGCAGGCATTAGAAATATCCAGTATCTGGGTGTTTTCGTTTAATCCTAAAATTCTATGAACATAAGAAGCGGTTGCAGGCTCTAATCTATCCCGGCAGACTGAAGAGTGGATAAGTAAATCAATCTCATCTCTGCTTATGCCCCCACTAAGGAGTTTCTTGCCAGCCTCTGCCGATGCTTCAGATGGGCGGTGGGAGGCAGGCCAAAACCTTCTCTCCTTTATGCCGGTCATCAATTCCAGCCTGCCCTGCGGTAAGTTTAAACGAGAATAAAGGGGAGCCAGTTCATCCTCTAGCCTTGCGGAAGAAAAAACTTCTGAAGGTAATGCATAGGCCATTGCTTCAATGCCGACATTAGTAAAATTCTTACTAGTCATTAATTTTCATAGATGACTGAACAACTTCGCTGTCAAAATAGTTTAATCCCATTCCAGCATCGATTACGATGCCCTGTCCGTTAATGCCAGATGAACGAGGACTTAATAGAAATGTCGCAAGATTTGCTACTTCAGTAGTCGCAAGTGCTCTCTTGCGAAAAGTTAATTTTTCTGCATATAAATAATTAATCAAGTAGCCCGGGATGCCTGCAGATGCACTAGTCTTTAATGGACCCGCATTCACTGAATTAAACCTAGTTTCACCATCGTGAGAAAAAGATTTTGCCAAGTAGCGAATACTTGCATCGAGGGAAGCCTTGATCGGTGCCATGTAACCGTAGTTCTCAGCTGTTACTTCTGTTGAAGAAATTCCAATCGTTACTACAGAGGAAGATTTAGATAGTAATGGCTTACAGATTCTTGCTAACTCAACAAGTGAGAAAGACGAAATTTGAGTAGCTTGCAGGAAATCAGATCTTTTTGTTTCATGAAATTTCTTTAACCCTTCAGTGTAATTAGCAAAGGCTACCGAGTGAAGGACCCCATCAAGCGCGTTCCCATTTAATTCAGCTTTAATAGACCTACCTAAAGTCTCAATTTGATCTTCGTATTCAAAGTCACAAACAAGGACTGCTTTGCCTTTTAAAGTTTTCTCGAGTTCTTTCTTTCGACTTTCACTCCTCACTGAATAGATAACTTTCGCACCTTCATCCTCGAGAAGCTTGGCTACTGACCATGCTACACTTTTACGGTTTGCAACTCCTACAACTAGGAAAGTTTTCCCGTTAACCCCAAGGAAGCTCATTATGGTTAGGCTGAATCTTTAACAAGAGCCAGTGCAAATGAAATGGTAAGTGCCGTTTTACCCTTATTCTTAATTTCACCAGTAAGGTTATAAAACTGCCCCATCTGTTCTTTCAGAAACACAGAAATCTCAATATCATCTCCTGGCAAAACCATTCGCTTGAACCTAGCATCGCGAATACGAGAAAGAACTGGCGTGACATTTTCATCGGTCAAGGATTGGTTACTTAAATAATCTGCTAGAAAAATAGCACCGGTTTGAAAAACTGATTCACAAAGTAAAACCCCAGGCATAATTGGATTCTCCGGGTAGTGACCTTTAAAGAAGGGAAAATCTGGTTTAACGAACAGGCTGGCTTTGGCACTGTCCTCATTTATTTCAATAATCTTGTCTATAAATAAAAAAGGTGGGCGGTGTGGAATCCTTCGGTGTATTTCTTCCATTGTTAATGAATATTTAGGCAGTCGCCAAGTCATCGGCGGGCAATTTTTGCGAATCAGTACTGAATTTATTTCTAAGAAAAGAATCAACTTTACTCGCTGTTATCACTCCATAATTAATTGTACCTAGCCACCCAGACATAATAATTCCTACAGAACCTGCGTGAAAAAGCCCAGGTGCATGCTTCGGAAGAGATGAGGATACGTCTAAACCTTCAAATTTCGTACCAAAAGATGCACCTGATGCATGTTGAGTATAGTGTTGGATCGTGCGTGGTGTAGCAGCTTCAATATGATCGATCTTATTCCTGATGTTTGGGATTATTTTCTCAAGTGCAATGATAGATTCTTCGCATAGTCTATCTTTTTCTCGTTGGTATTCTGTATCAGAAAGATTGTTCCAGTCTTTCCATTTCGCATTAATTGATGCAACTATGCTATACATAGCATTTTTCCTACTTGGTCTTGTGTCGGGATAGTATACGGAAAATGTCCTGCTAGTGGTATGAAAATCTGTTAGTTCTTCGGTCGAGAAGGAGCCAGACTCAGATGTAAATATAAGATCGCCTACATTAGGAATAGACTCACCTTTCTTGATTCCAATATAAACTTGGCAAGATGTTGAGTTTAAGCGAACGGAGGCAGCTTCTTTAGCAAATGATTTAGGCAGTTTCGATAGTCCAAGCAGTTTCTCGATCGTGTTCTTTAAGTTAGCATTGGATAGTACGGCTCCACAGTTGATTCTTTTTCCATTAACCATTACACCAGAAACATGGTGTTGCCCGTCATGCTCTTCGGTTATTAAGGATTCAACATTACACTGCCTTCTAAGATCCGCTCCATTACCTCTTAACTCACTGACCATTTTCTTTATTAAGGAATCAGTACCATCTTTAAATGTGTAAATTCCCTTCTTCATGAAGTTGGTAAATACGATTCCATAAGCAATAGCTGGATCCTTAAAGGATGATCCATTCGCATAGGAAATAGGCTCAAGTAACAATCGTTTAATGTCGTCGCGACCAGGAAAGAACTGTTCGAGTAAATCTCCAATAGTTCTGCCATCTTTAGCAAAGTAGTCCATCGTACGAAGGTGCTCATAGAAATCTTCTACCTTACTTCGTGCAACTTGGAATGAATCTTGGAGTATTTGAGTAAAATCCAAGCGGTCAAAAGTTGTCTTCAAGTCGTACTGTGGATTTACAAATCGAATATTCTTCAGCTGTACGATTGAGTCGGCGATCTCTTTCGTCCAATATCTTCTGCATGATTTAATCATACCCACGGGAAATCCGTGAAGGGATATATCGAAGATATGGCCACCAGCCCTCTTGAACCATGTTGCCAAGCCACCAAATTGGTAATGATGCTCAAGAAGAAGTACGGAGTGACCTTGCTTGGCTAGAATGTTGGCTCCGGTTAACCCACCCAAGCCGCTACCGACTACAACGACATCGTAGTAGTCTTTAATATCTCTAAGGGAACGGGCAGTCACAGCATTACACTATTTAATTTAAACGATGGGGACAAGTTCTGAATAAGAATATATCTTTTGTAAGTAATCAGTTTTCTAGTTTTTTTAAAAAATCTTCAGGGGTTTGATTATTAGGATCTCCTGGTGAAATTAAATATTTTAATTTCAATTGCTTAACAATTTGAATTTGCTCATAGGTTAATTGCTCTCTTGAAAGAATTAACTTCCTTAATGGTAAGTTTAAAAGAGGCGAAAGGTCATCTATTTTTAATCCCACAATATTAAGTTCGGTAATCGGGCAACCTACGATTTTATTTAATGAACTTACTGGCGAACCTGGCAAATACAGAACTTCAATCGGGGAACCGGAGAGAGGGCTAAGGTCACTGACAAGGGTTGCTCGCAACTCAATTCTCTTTATCGGGCAATTTGATAAGGGAGAAAGGTCATCAATTTGCGTTCCGCTCAAAATAAGTTCTTCAATCTTCGTGTTATTAAGGAAGTTTATATTTGAAATAGCACATTTAAATAGATCTAGCTTTCGCAGTGGTTTTTGACTGAGAATTTTCAATGTGCGATCAGTCACTTCTGTTTGCGAAAGATTCAGGATTTCCACAGGAGATTCCTGAAGGAAGCCTAACGATTGAACTTTTGTTTTTCGTAGTGAAAGCTCTTTTAATCGATGAACTGATAAAGACTCAAAGTCAGAAGCACCGACTCCATCTAAATGAAGTTTTTTTAAGCAAAATTGACTTAACTGAGAAAAGGAGGTGAGGTTTGACTTCGAAAACTTGAGTCCCCTTAACTGAAAAAAGCTTAAATGCTCAAGCGGCACATCCCCCTGATAATCGAAATCAAATTCAATAATAGGCAGATGAGCAATTTGTGCGAGTGGAGGGTGGTTCTTATTTAAAAGTTTTACCCCTACCCCTCCGTGTAAAAGAAAGATCTCGGTCTCAAACCCTTTATGCATTAATTCATCTCTGCAGGACAATCTAATTTCCTCAAAGGCCGGATGATTGGAACTATTTTCTGATTTTTTTTTGCTTTGCTTGCCTGGGAACATATGCGTGAACCTTAACGATGCTTAATAATAAATAATCAAACTTTACTAACTAAGGCGTTTCTCGTTGTAAGCCATTGTTAATTCTTTAGCAATTTAAACATGTCTCTTTTCATGCATTTATTAGGTTGGCTATTTTTAGCGATCAATACCCTCTGCCTTATTCGCCTTGGGCTTTTACCTGCAGTTTTTTTTGCAAGGAACTACGCCCTTTACAGCAAGATATTTTGGGTGTCTTTAGTCGTCACATTCGTTTTTTTATGTAGTGAGGCTATGTTGCTGCAAATTCTGCTAACCATTGAAATTGAATAAGACTTTTTGTGATCTATTTTCGAACATGTAAATAAATTAATTTATTCTTAGATCTAAGCTCGTCGGTTCTAAATTTAACTCATTAAGATCGTGGAGAAATAAACTAATTCTGTCCTCAAGTAATAGTTAGATCTCTTGGGTTAAAGTCTCTTGATTCTAATATTCCTGAAAGCAACCGGATCATTATGCCCAGCAAAGCCAAAATGCCCTTCAATATTTTTTAATCCTGGGTGTTTCTTGTTAGCCATAAAAGATTCAGCTTTAGATAGATCTGAATCAAGGATTAAGCTTCCGTTTAGGATTACAATAATATGAGAACCGACAACTGTTACCTCTTGCTGGTTCCATTCGCCTATTTCCTTTAAGAATCCCCTTCGGGCTGCTGCTATTCCGTAAGCGGAACCGTGGTATTGCCTAGGGTCTAACTTTTCGTACCTTGAGTGCTCGCTGTCTAAAACCTGAAGCTCGCACATTCCATTGTAAGCAGGATTGCCCTTGCCTGGGTATCGAATCGCTAAACCATTATTTCCACCAGCAGGGAGTTTGAACTCGAAATCCACAATAAAATCATTGTACTTATCTTTTGTGTATATTGTACCGCCTTTTCCTTTAATGCATTGAATTGAACCTTCGGTAATTTGATAGTTTTCGGTCGGTCCCATCCATCCATTAAAGTTCTTTCCATTAAAAACTGATTCAAACTCCTCATCGTCACAGCAACTGGGTTTGAGTTCTTTAATGAAGATATTCCTCCAGCTAATTTCTCCGCCATGAGTCTGCAGTTGTATAGGACCCTTGGCGATGATGGGTTTTCTTTTCGATAGCTCAGTTTTTCGATCCCAATAATTTGTAAGTGGAGCCCTATGAACAACAAGTTTACTGTTTAGGCGAATAGTAACTATGTCATTCGTCATTATAATGTGGAAATGGTTCCATTCCCCAAATGGTTTATCTGCATGAATTAGAGGATCGCGACCTCTTGTTCCAGGTCGTCCATTATTCCATAATCCTCCGGACCCTTTCTTTGCACCAAGCTTCCATTTGCCTCCCGCTTCTGTGGTGTCCCAAATTTGAACCTGAGGCAATCCGCGAAGATAGATTCCGCTGTCTGCACCTGGAACGGTTTTGTATTCGAGCATCAACTCGAAATCACCATAATTCTTCTCAGTGGATAAAAATAATCCGTGACCGTCATTTATAAGTACACCGTTTTCCACACGCCAATGCTTATGTATGTCTTCCTGGCTAGCCTTCCATTTCGCTTTAAACTTATCTTTGGAAAGTGATAACCACTTTTCCGGATCTTCCGTCTTAAGCCCCCACCACCCATTAAGATCCTCACCATTAAACAGAGCAGTGAAGCCGTCGGGCGGAGTGACGGCCCAAGCAAATGAATTTAAAAGTAAAATGCAGGAAGGAATGAATTTCATAATTTTTGATAAAAGGGGCTAAAGGGTATTCTAGTTCAGAAGTAAGTGAGTTGCCTGGGCAAGTTGAAAATTAAACGAAGTAGTATTTTATGCAATGAGCAGATAGTGCTTCATCGGCAGATAACCTCTCTTAGAGAGAAACGAAACGATTTTACTGCGAACTCCGTGAGCACCAATTAATACAATTAGGAAGATTTTTCCAGCTTTAGGGATTTCCTCAATATGCCTAACATCAGCCAATGAATTTGGTGCACGAGTTTTCTTGAGATTTATATCATAAATACACTCCAGGGAAATTCCATATTCCTCGAGACATGTAATTTGTTGCATAGCCACTTCACCCGCTCCCCAACCGTGAATATTTAGACCTTCGGGCAACTCCTTTCTTAACCACCTTGAAACATATTTGGCCTTTAATACCTGAAAGGCTTTAAGTTTATACCTAGAGTCGATTCTAGATAATCTTCCTGGAGAATCTCTCCACTCAAGGAGACAAGCATTTACCTTTCCGATTTTCACACCATGATCTAACAACCTTAACCATAATTCATAGTCCTCAGGGAAATTACCATTCTCATAATTACCGTATAATGATATTAATTCTTTACGAAACATAACAGACGGATGTGCCAATGGACTCTCAATAAACCTGTTTGTTGAAATTTCCTTAAAAGATTTAATTTCATTCATCCAGGTAATATAAGACGAATACCCCCTTGCGTCGTGACCTTCTTGCGGAATATGTACGACTTTGGAGGAAACTAATCCAATATCTGTCATTTCCTGAAGGTACTCTACTTGAAGTTTTAATCTTTCAGGTTTCATTCTGTCATCTGCATCCATACGCGCAATCAACTCCGATTTTGACAATTCCAGACCATAATTTAGTGCATCAACTATTCCTTTGCCCTTGTTGTTGTAAACTTGAATCCGTTGATCCTTATCTGCAAGTTGCCTAGCAAGTTCAAGGGAACCATCCGAAGACTGATCATTGATTGCGATTAACTCCCAATTCTTAAAACTTTGATTAAAGATGGACAGAACGCACTCCTTTAGTGTCGAGTGGGCATTTTTAAACGGGAGTATAATTGATACTCTTGTTGTATTTGATTTAATACTTTTAACGAACTGGTTTAGATTGAGATCTGCCTAATTGCCTCGTAGGTCGCAATCCCTACAGAAACAGCTAGGTTAAGAGACCTTAGCCCGTCCTTATACTTTGGAATTGTGATTCGGTTATCTTGGGCCCATTGATGAACCTCGGGCGGTGCCCCGCTCCCTTCATTCCCAAACAATAAACCATCCGCTTTCTGGAACTTAGTCTCCCATAAAGTTTTGCTGGCATGCGTGGTAAAAAGGTGGATCCTCT
>CBFHYW010000041.1:0-11453 GCA_965660135.1 Opitutales bacterium | reverse complement strand
CAAAACACTCAAAGCGTTCCTTATTAAACAGGAACATTAGGGCTGAGCAAAATTAAAATCCTCTACCCCGAAGAGCAGAATCTAATTGTTTCTGGAATTCTGCAACATCCTCATCCGATGGTTTATAGGCATCATCTCCACCGGAAAGTCCAAGTCTACCAAATTGATCGAGCGTCCATTTCTTGCTTTGTCCATCAGAAAAGACCACGCTACCGCTAGCCATAGCACCTGGTGGGTTTACTGTATCCAATTCCACTGAGACCCCACCCTCAACAGGGGCTTCCAAACTGGCCTCACTCTTAACACCTTCGTCTTTTTCATCTGGAACAACCGGTTCATCCTCATCTACTAATGTAAGGTTAAGGTCATCGACAAGGAAGCGAACATCCATGTAAGTCATAACAATTCCAAAATCATTATTGATCCTCTTTTGGATATCAGAAAGTCCAACCCCCTCAGCCACCCAATTAGAGATCTGCTTTTTTTGGTCAGCAGAAGGTTCAGTCGGTGAGTTAGCACTAGATTCCGGTTGATTGGAAAAGTCATTAGATGCAAGTGAGTCTTCAGTCATAATAAATTAAGGTTCAGTTGGTAACAAAATGTAAAGGAAAGACAAGCAGGTAAAACCAAATTGCTCGAATTTATGTTATTCAATAGATTGAGAGAGATCTTCATTCAAGTATTCAACTGCATATTTGATTGAATTATCCTGATCCATCATATTCTCAACTGTTTTACACGCGTGAATAACAGTTCCGTGATCTCTTCCACCAAATGCATTGCCAATTTCCTGAAGAGAATGCTCGGTAAGAATACGCGAAAGATACATTGCTACCTGACGAGGAAAAGCGATATTTGCAGGACGACGACGGGAAAGCATGTCAGCCATGCGCAGATGATAATAATCAACTACTTTTTTCTGAATCGTTTCGATGGTAATCCGGCTGAGGTTTTCTTCGCGAAGGATATCGCGTAAAAGCCTTTGTACAGTCTCTAAATCAGCTTTCCTGCGGGTTAATCCGACATAACCAGCAACTCGAGTCAAAGCACCTTCCATCCTGCGGACATTCCGGGCAATACTTTTTGCAAGGAATTCAAGAATCTCCGGTTCAATCGAAATTCCCATTGCATCTGCTTTACGGGTAAGAATAGCAACACGGGTTTCCCAATCCGGGGCTTGGATATCAGCAACCAGTCCCCATTGGAAACGGGAGAGTAACCTACTTTCGATTTTGTCAATTTCTCCAGCAGGGCGATCGCTCGTTAAAAAGATCTGACGCTGTGAATCATAGATATCATTAAAGGTGTGGAAAAATTCTTCCTGAATACGCTCTTTTCCAGCAAGAAATTGAATATCATCAATTAAAAGATAATCGACGCTTCTATAGCGAGAACGGAACTTAGTTAAAGAGTTTTCCTGGATTGCTCGAATAAATTCATTGGTAAACTTCTCACAAGAGACATAGGTTATACGACAGGACGGATTCCGGTTAAGCGCCTGATGAGCAACAGCATGCATCAAATGGGTCTTACCGAGTCCAGTCTCACCATACAGAAAAAGAGGATTGTAAGCATGGGCAGGGGCATTGGAGACAGCTACGCATGCGGCATGGGCCAACTCACTCCCACCCCCTACAATAAAATTAGAAAAAGTATTTTTAGGGTTAATTCCCAATGAACGTCCTTGCAGGGCAGGACCAGTCATTCTTGAGGCACGTGGAGCATTTGGAGTCGGAATCGAAGAAATTCGATCGTTACCGTTTGAGGTGTCGTTACCTAAATCACCAAGAAGTTCAACGGTGAAAGGACGGGCAACCAAGCGATCAGCTTCACGCCTAATGATATCAAGATAATTATCTCTAATCCAAATAGCAGAAAACTCGTTAGGGGTAATTAACTCACAACCATCTTCGTCTAAGCGACCAACTCTGATGTTATCAAACCAAACACGAAATGTATCTGCAGGAATGACTTCTAATAAATTGTCTCGGAGACTACTCCAAAAGGTTTCAGGACTACTTGTTGTTTGGGACATTAAAAATTAAATTCAGGGGATTTATTCACAAAGCGAAAGCTCTGCGAAAAAGGGGTTTAAACTCCTGTGAGGGACTGAGATAAAGAGAGAATGATTGGTTAAAGTACTTAATGAGTGCAGAAAATAAAATTTCGCACGTAAGCCGCTAACAGCCAATATTTTATGGAATAAATCAGACACTTTCAGGGGGTAATTGTTAATAGTTTGTTACAATAGGGAAGACATACTTTTGAACAAAAAACAGAGTTAAACCAAGAAAAAAAATCAAAGAAAAGAAGAAACTTCCTAACAAGTTATTAACAATCGATAGTCCATAAGTTTTTATACACTTTTTAGTTGCCAAATTTATTCTTAATATAATTGTTCCGAGAGCCTTGGTATTTCGATAGTTAGAACAAATAATTTTCGAATTAATAGATAGGTTCGAGCTCACCCATTCATTTTTTTTAAAAGTTTTTCATTAAAATCATTTGCAGAATCATGACCCAATTGCCGAGCCGCTTGAACCATGGCCGCAACTTCGACTAATCGAGCCATATCACGACCTGGGCGGAGCGGAATTTCCATATTGGGTATCTCAATTCCAAGTATATCAAATATTTTCCTGTCTAATCCGGTACGATCGGGTTCAATCTTTTGGGAATCTTCGAGAAAAGTTACAACCAAATCGATTCTTTTTTCTAAACGGATAAAACGGATACCAAAAAGTTCTTCAATGTTTATAATACCGATTCCTCGGCATTCCATGTACCCTCTGCACATATCGTCACAAAACCCAACGGGGGTGTGATCACTAAGAAGCTTAACTTTTACAATATCATCAGCAACTAGGCTATGCCCGCGTTCAATTAAAGCAAGAGCGGCTTCACTTTTCCCGGCACCACTATCTCCCCTAATTAATGTACCGATTCCGCGTATATCCAAAAGAGTACCATGGCAACTTGTCCGAGGAGCAAACCTTTCCTCTAGAAGCATGGTCACCTCTGTGGTAAACGCTTTTGAAGACAATGATGTTCGAAAAAGCGGAACACCTTTTTTCTCTAAAACATCGATCATCTCTGGTGTGGGAGCCAAGTTTCGGGAAACAACAACGCATGGAATTTTTTTGGCTGCCATGGTTTCCATTACATTTCTACGCCTAGTAGCAGATTGTTCACGAAAAAATGCCATTTCACCCGCACCAAAAAGTTGAATTCTCTTATTTGCAAAATACTTAAAATAGCCAGTAACGGCTAAAGCAGGGCGATTAACACTTCTTTCGCGAATAGTGCTTCTTCCCAGAGTTTTCTCGGAATTAACCAAACGTAAACACAACTGCTCCGCATAATCCTTAAAGAATTCTCGGACTGCTATACTTTCGATATATTTTGATTCAGTGGGGGAAGAATATGGAGGGCTCATAATAAAAATTTTAAATTAAACTTCAAAGTCAGCACCTAAATACTTTTCTCTGGTTTTAGGATCTGACAAAAGAAAATCCGCATCTCCGTGGGCCAGAACGCTTCCATCATACAACAAATAAGCACGATCAACTGCACGTAAGGTCTCACGTACATTATGATCGGTGACAAAGACTCCAATACCCTTAGCTTTTAAATCTAAAATGATTTTGGTTACTTCGCTGACGCTAATTGGATCCACTCCGCTAAATGGCTCGTCCAGCAACAAAAACTTTGGTGATAGGGTAAGAGCACGGGTAATCTCCAACCGTCTTCGCTCCCCGCCGCTTAAAGTGAAGGCTTTTTGCGTTGCAAGATGAGTTAAATTTAGCTCCTCAAGCCGGACCTCCACTACTTTATTTTGTTCTGCTTTTGTCAGAGCAAGAGTCTCAGCAATCGCACGAATATTTTCCTCAACGGTAAGTTTTTGAAAAACAGATGATTCTTGGGGCAAATAAACAAGCCCTTTCCTGGCACGCATGTACGCCGGGGATGTGGTTAAATCAATTCCGTTTAGTGACAATGTGCCCGATGTTGGGCGCAAGAAGCCTGCAACCATGGAAAAAGTTGTGGTCTTTCCTGCGCCATTTGGACCAAGCAACCCAACTACCTCTCCCCCATTTGCCTCCAAGTCAACACCACGAACAACTTCTTTACCCCCAAATTTCTTATGTAGCCCCTTAACGATTAATGAATGAGTCTTTTCAATGCTCATTACTTCGCTTTAGTCTTCTTAGGGTGAGTGCTAAAACCGAGGTCCGGTAAAGGAGGCAGCTCAAGTTTGGGTCGGCCATTCTTACCACCCAATACTTTAGCCATTCGTTTACCTTTTTCCAAAATAATAGTTTCCCCAGCAGCTTCTCCCCATTCATCGTCAACAACTCGAGCATTGCCTCGAAGAAATGCCGTTCCTTCTCTTAAATCCAAGGTCATACTATCACTGAATGATGTCCTTCCATCCTGCTTTAAAACAATATACCCAGTTGCATAAATCATAGAAATTTTACCGACCGGTGAGCTCGATGTATTTTCATCTTTATTGAATAACACTTCCATTTTCTCACAGGTTAAGAATAAGTTAATTCCTTCAATACTAACATTTCCATCCAGTAGAAAACGATGCGAATTCTCTTCAATTGATAAAAACTCCAAGTAATCTGCCTCAGCAATTGTAAGTTTTAAGCTTTTATTGCTATCATTTTTTTTCTCATCGTTAATTTCAGAATCACACGAAAACTGGGGCTCTCTTGTATCCATTGCAAAAAAACTTCCCATTCCTTCTTTAAATGTAACTATGCTGCGTTGTCTAAAACTTATCTGGTTCTTTCCCCTTTTGGTTGAATTATTCCAGATCCAATCTTTCCCGCTTGCAGTAAATCCATTTCCCTCGACATTGAAAATGCTATCGCCATATGCTTGCCCTAATTGAAGAGAAAACACTCCAAGTTCACTTCTTGCTGTCGTTTCTATAATTTGATCTGAATATAGATATAACATCGGGTTTGTAGTTAGAAAAAGATCATTTCCTTGTGGGCTAACTGTAGCCGCATGAAGTTCCCAGTCTAAATACCCACTCTCGTTAAAGTTAGGGATTCTTAATTTTGAAACACTTGAATAACTCTCCTCAGCATGCATGCAAATAGTGATACCTAAGAATCCCAGTAGACTGAAAACTCCCGTACAAACAAAGCGAAACATGAAATTCAAATTAAACGGGTGCCAATAAGGATAGAGCTGAAACCTAAATAAATTCTAAATTTCACTTTTTGGGAAAACCTCCACCTTTAGATTTAACTTCAGCAAGTGGAACGAATTTAAGAACCGTTCCATTGATACAATATCTTTTATCAGTTGGCGTATCGAATCCTTCACCGCTAAAAACATGACCCAAATGACCGTCACAAACATTACACCTCACCTCCGTTCGAGCATACCCCAAGTGATAATCTATTGATGTTTTGACATTTTTAGCTTTGGACGGGTCATAAAAAGATGGCCATCCACAATGGGAATCGAATTTTTCCTTCGAGGAAAATAATTCGGCGTCACACCCTGCACAGTAATAAGTACCGGGTCCTTGCTTTTTAAATTCCAAATAGACTTTTCCATTCGGTCTCTCCGTACCAGCTTCACGTAAAATTCGATACTGTTCAGGAGAAAGGATTTTTTTCCATTCTTCTTTGGTTCTTTCCATTGGAGAATTCACCTCTTTCTTTTCACCGTCAATCTTGTCAGAACTTTGCAGGGGAAGAATTCCAGATAAACCGATCAAGGTGATTACGCTTATTGAACAAAACAAGGTAATTGATTTCATTCTTTAAATCTAAAGCATTTAAGGATTATTGGTCAAATAACTATCTAAAAATTCACTCACCCCAATCTTTCGAGCAAGCTCGCTTCGTTAGTGTATGTAATTGCAGTCTCTTTTGAAATCACCCCATGCTGGTAAAGATGCAATAAATGCTGCTCCATAGTCATCATTCCCTCCTTCGATTGCGTTTCCATAGTAGAATAAACTTGTTGCCAGTTACCAGTCCGAACCAAGTTTCCCAGTGCCGGGATATTTTTCAATACCTCCATGGCTAATATCCGACCATTTCCGTCAGCACGAGGGACCAATTTTTGACTCAGAACAAAAGACAAACTGAAAGATAACTGCAAACATAAGCTCTTCGTCTGCTCAGAAGGGAACATGTCTACAATTCTGCTCAGTGCACCCTTTGCATCACGTGTATGAAGGGTCGAAAATACAAGATGACCAGTTTCTGCAGCACTCAGAGCAAGGGATGCAGTTTCAGTATCTCTAATTTCACCAACAAAAATAACATCCGGATTTTCACGCAATGCACTTCTTAACCCACTTGCAAATGTAGACACATCCTGTCCAATTTGGCGCTGAGAAACCATAGAGCTTTCACTTTTAAACAAAAACTCAACCGGGTCTTCCAATGTGATAATCCGGGTTTTGCGATACAAGTTTACATGATTGATCAAGGAAGAAATAGTCGTTGACTTTCCACTTCCCGTTACCCCCGTTACTAAAACAAGCCCGCGTTTTAATGTGGTAATATCCTGCCATATTTTTTCTGACGGAAGACCAACCTCTTGAATCGGTGGAATATTTGAAGCGAGCACTCGCATTACAAATGCGAGTCCATCACGGTCACGAAAAATGTTCAGACGAAAATTGACTGCTTGTTCCTCCCATTCAAAAGCAGTGTCGACATCCTCTACTTTGTCTTCAGATAAAACAATAGAGAGATGCCTTTCACTTAACAAAACTCCCAGCATATAACGAATAACCTCATCACTCACAGGACCCGCACCCGGCATGGGAGTAAGATCATCGTCAATCCGAAAACTTACTGGGCGACCGATTTTAACATGCATATCGGAAATTCTAGATAAATTCCCTCGTTTGTATGCAGGATCAATAAAATAATTAAGCATTTGCGAAAAGCTTAAGGGTGAATCCCCAACTTGATAGATTGGTTGATTAATATCGTATTGTTTAGTCATGAATAAATTGTAGCGGTTAGAAGTAAGATTACAGAGTGTTTTCCCGATCAATGCAAATCTCCTTTCAACAGAATCATTATTGGATTGCAAAAAGGGTTCTAAATTTCGAGACTAAGATTTAGTAACCTATTACATGAAAGTTCATTTCAAAGGAACTCGTGGTTCCATACCAACTGCCCCCTCCTCTACTGTTATAAGAGAGAAGATCGTTGCTACTCTCTTGGCAGCACGAGGCAAGGACCTTCGCTCGGAAAGCCAAATTCGGGAATTCGTTGATCAACAATTACCTTTTCAACATGGATCGACCTACGGTGGAAATACTCCCTGCGTTCATGTCGAAACTGGATCAGAAGATTTTCTCATTTTTGATGGAGGATCAGGGATTCGTCCATTGGGAAATGAAATACTCGAATCTGGTCAATCAGGAAAAACTTTCCATATCTTTCTTTCGCATCTTCATTATGATCATGTGCAAGGCATTCCCTTCTTTGCACCCGCGTACATCCCGGGCAATAAAGTGATCTTTCATGGTGGACATGACACAATAGAAAAAGCCCTGAGGGATCAAATGAAGACTCCGTTTTTCCCGATTCCCTTTGAAACATTTGCTGCGGACATCTCATTTGAAACTCATAAACCCGGCGACATTCTTGATATCTGCGATACCCAAATCACATTGCACGAACAAAACCACCCTGGCGTTTCCTATGGCTATCGTATTCAGCAAGGAACCAAAGCGGTGGTTTACTCAACGGATGCTGAGCACACCAGTCCCGCACATGGTAAAGAATATCCTTTTCTTGAATTTATAAAAGGGGCTGATCTTTTAATTTTCGATGCTCCCTACACACACTCTCAGTCTATCAGAAACAGAGAGCACTGGGGGCATTCGAGCAATATAATGGGAGTCGAGCTTGCCGCACGCGGAGAAGTTCAATCGCTCGCGATATTCCATCATGACCCGGCATCCAGTGATAAAGACATGGACGAATTCCTTTCCCATACCAAAAAATTCCTCGACCGTTCAAAAATAGCTGTTCGAGTCACGAAACCCGGAATCCCGGGAGCACCTTCTCCTCGGGCTAATCCGAAAGAAGTAATTGTGGCTTATGATGGCTTAATTTTTGAAGTTTAAAGAAGAAATGACTAATCAGGAAGAGGAAAAGTATGAGGATATTCCCAAACGACTTGAAAAAGATGTTGTAAGCAAGCTTCCGTTAATTCGGTTTCATGGGGCGATTCAATTTGCAGAAGATGCAAAATCATTTCAAAAATTAACAGCAAAGCTTAGCAAGCAAAGGGTTTTAGGGTTTGATATTGAGTGTAAGCCAAATTTCGTACGTGGACCAAATAATCCACCTGCCCTTGTTCAGTTAGCAACATCGGATCAAGCTTTTCTGTTTCGGCTCTACCCGATTATGAAACTGGGACCCTTGGTAAAAATTTTGGAAAATCCAAATATTATTAAAACGGGTGTCGCAATTAAAGACGACTTAACCAATTTACAAAAAATTGAATCATTCTCACCCGCTGGATTCGAAGATTTGGCGACCCTTGCACAATCTCTTAAAATTGAACAGACTGGGCTTCGTAACCTAACTGCAATATTTTTCAATCAACGATTATCCAAGTCTGCACAGCTTTCAAACTGGCAAAAGAGACCACTTTCTCCCTCGCAGATAAAATATGCTGCTACAGATGCATGGATTAGCCGAGAGCTTTATCTCATAATGAAAGCAAGGCTCGATCGAGTAGATTAAACAGCTTCAGTTTGCTTGCGCCTCATACATTGAGGTTTTTTTAAATACTCATTTTCCAACCCCGCTTCTTTAACATATCCAAAAGAACAGCCAGTAAAAGTACAATACCAAGTACCACTTTTTGAGTATAACTTTGGACCCCGGTTAAATTCATTCCGTTTTGGATAACCGCAATAATAAAAGCTCCGATAAGGGTACCAAAAACTTTTCCGCGCCCCCCCGAAAGTGATGTTCCTCCAACCACCACTGCGGCGATCACATACAATTCATACATCAAACCGTACTTGGGATCACCACTCTTAAATTGAGAGGCCATGATAACTCCCCCCAAACCTGCCAATGCACCACAACTGGCATATACCCACAATAATATTTTCTTGACTGGAACCCCAGACAACCGAGCGGCTTCAGGATTTCCTCCAACAGCATAGATATATCTACCAATCGTTGTTCTGCTCATTGTTATATGAGCAAGAAGATATAAGACAATCATAAGCACAACGGCATTGGGAAGTCCTCCAAAATCATCCCCCCGACCGAGCCAGTCAAAAGATTGGGGTAATTGATAAATCGAAAGTCCACTAGATAACATATAGGCCAACCCACTACCCACCATCATCATGCCCAGGGTTGCCACAAATGGAGGGACTCCAAAAAAGGCAATCATTGAACCCGAAAAAAGACCAAGTGCTGAACAGGCTACTATGGCAAGACCGCAACCGGTAATCATACCACCCACCGTTGCTTCATCTCCTCCGAACCATTCCCGAATCACCCAAGTAGCCAAGACGGCGGATACGGCAATTAAGCTCCCGACAGAAAGATCAATTCCCGCAGTGATGATAACTAATGTCATTCCAATTGCCAGAATGGCAATCACTGCGATTTGATTAGCCACATTTAATAAATTTGAAGTTTTTAAAAAATTTGGCCAATAGGATGACTCAGGTGATATCACCGCTACATCAGACATTTTTGCCTCAGAGTTACGAAAATTCTGAAGAACTGCCAACTTTACAAACGACTGTTCACAGGCAAGTACATCCAGGCTCTGATTCTGATCAAAGGCCAACCTCAAACCTTTTCCTAACTCAGGCGGTCCTCCTTCAACGACTCCGGCAATTTCCCACCCGGCAGCTAAAAGTAATCCATGTAAACGTGTGGTAAATACTTGGCCTGAATCAGTTTTTCGCCCCGCAATTAAAACACGACCGGGTTCATTAAAATCTTTGCTAATAGATCGGTTAAGCGAATCCGCCGCATCTCCCCCCTCGGGTTGCTGTTCCTCAAAAGTAATCCAGCTAAAAAAAACACAAAGAAGAACCAATACTCCAAGCATTCCATAATCAGAAGAAAAAATTGTTTTTAACCATTTCATGATATCATCCTTTTAATTATTTAAGCCGCTTGCTCTACTTTCTCTCCAATGGCGAGGCTCATCAATGTCTCCTGAGTCACATTAGGACCGTTCGTTAATTCTCCCATCAATTCCCCTTCTTTCATCACCAAAATTCGATCACTCATTCCTAAAACTTCGGGTAATTCAGAGCTGATCATAATGATACCCTTTCCTGCCTTTGCCAGTTGGTTCATCCATTGATAAATCTCATACTTCGCCCCCACATCAATGCCCCGGGTCGGTTCATCAAAAATTAAAATTTCCGCATTCCTCTCCAACCACTTCGCCAATACCACTTTTTGCTGATTGCCACCTGATAATTGAGAAGCCAATTGAAGATGCCCCGATACCTTGATTTGAAGCTTATCAATATAGTCGCTAAAAGAATCAGCTTCTGCCGGTTTATTAATCCATCCCTTATTGGAAAACTTTTTTAAATTGGGGAGTCCAAAATTATCCCGGATCGACTGGCCTAAAACCAAGCCCTGATCCTTCCGATCTTCCGTTAAAAGACAGATTCCTGCCTCTATGGCATCGCTTGGTTTATCAAGGATAAGTTTTTTTCCATCCAGTTCAATATCACCGGAATCCGGCTGATCCGCCCCAAATAAAAGCCTTACCGTTTCTGTTCTGCCAGCTCCCACTAATCCGGTCAGGGCTAGAATTTCTCCCGACCGTACATTCAGGGAGATATTTTTCACTTTTTGCCCACGGTTCAACTTGGTCGCACTCAAACGAATCTCGCCCGGTGAGCGAATCTCTTTGGGAAATTCATTCTCCAATTTTCGCCCCACCATCATTTCGATAATTTTAGCTCGATCAAGTTCTTCTCTCGATAACTCCCCTACCCGTGCACCATCCCTCATTACGATTGCCCGGTCAGCCACTCGCTCAATCTCCTCCAAGCGATGGCTCACATAAACAATTCCAATGCCCTTTTCCTTCAGGTCGTCAATGAGCAGATAAAGTTGTTCCACCTCCTTCTTAGTGAGAGCCGCACTGGGTTCATCCATTACTAAAATTCGGGCTTCCCGAACCAAAGCCTTGGCAATCTCAACCAATTGTTTTTCAGCTACGGTTAAACGATCACATAATGCATCGGGATTAATATCTGCACCAATTCTCTTAAACACTTCCCGAACTTTTGCTTTCTCCTCTCCTTTTCGCACCCACCCAAAATCCTGAGGCTCAATTCCCAGAAAGACATTTTCCGCAGCACTTAATCCGGGCACTAAATTAAATTCCTGATATATGATCGCTACACCTGCGTCCAGAGAATCTGTTGGTTTAATCCAATTCTG
>CBFHYW010000040.1:0-11647 GCA_965660135.1 Opitutales bacterium | reverse complement strand
AAAACTGCCATTTGGGGAAAATAATTATCCGGTGTTCACGCTTCCTCCAGAGATTAAGACCACGGTTGCGGATAATGTGGAATACCTGAAGAAGCTTTGTATCGAGGGATTGCAGGAAAGGTATGATGAGACCTACCAATCTGAGGATGAGCGTGGAGAGGATACGGATGAAAAGGTAAAAGAATTGAGCGAGCGCATAGATTATGAGCTGAGCGTGATCACAAAGACTGGATTTAATGATTACTTTTTAATCGTGGCCGATTTTATGGGCTGGGCGAGGGAGCAGGAAATTCCGGTGGGTCCGGGTCGTGGTTCCGGTGCGGGTTGTCTGGTGGCATATGTCTTGGGAATTACCGATATTGACCCTTTGCGCTTTGGCTTGCTTTTTGAGCGATTTCTAAATCCGGAACGGGTGTCACCTCCGGATTTTGATATCGATTTTTGCATGAGAAGGCGGTCCGAAGTGATTGAATATGTCCGTGAGAAATATGGTCGGGACTGTGTGGCCAATATTGTGACCTTTGGTACATTTGGAGCAAAGATGGTGGTGCGTGATGTTGCCCGTGTACGCGATGTGCCCTATGCGGAAGCAGATAAACTGGCTAAAATGGTGCCGGATGATTTGAATATCACTTTAGAACAAGCGTTGGAAAAGAGCCCTGAGTTTCGGGAGGAGTGCGAAAAAAACCCGATTGCAAAACAGATTATTGAAACGGGGAAAGTAATCGAGGGCATGGTTCGTAATGTGGGAACACATGCGGCCGGGGTTATTATCGCAGACCGGCCCTTGAAGGAGTTGGTTCCCCTCACTACGCAGGATGGTATTTTAACCACGCAGTTTCCGAAGGACCCAGTGGAAGATCTGGGCCTGTTGAAAATGGATTTCCTTGGGTTGAAAACCCTGACTGTGATTGCGGCCGCGGAGAAACATATTCGTGAAAAAGATGGGTTTTCCGATTTTCGGGTTACGGATGTTTCCCTTGAAGATGAGAAGACTTTTGAATTATTAAACGAGGCCCGTACGATTGGGGTTTTTCAATTGGAGTCGGATGGAATGCGCCGTTTATGCAGGCAGATGATGATTACCAATGTGGATGAAATTATCGCTCTGATCGCATTGTATCGACCCGGTCCAATGGACTGGATACCAGATTATATTAAGGGAAAGGAGGATCCATCGACGATCAAATTCCCCCATCCATTATTGGAGCAGGTATGCGAAGAAACCTACGGAGTGATGGTTTACCAGGAACAAGTAATGGAGGCGGCACGCCGGGTGGCTGGATATTCTCTTGGCGGTGCGGATATATTACGCCGGGCAATGGGTAAAAAGAAACCGGAGGAAATGGCTAAGCAAAGAGAGATCTTTGTCAAAGGAGCAAAGGAAACAAATAATATTGCTGAAAAAAAGGCCAATGAGATTTTCAGTATTTTGGAAAAGTTTGCGGGGTATGGGTTTAATAAATCGCACTCCGCAGCCTATGGAATAATCAGTTATCAAACAGGCTATTTAAAAGCCAATTTCCCGGTTCATTTTATGGCGGGC
Source organism: Opitutales bacterium (assembly GCA_965660135.1). Classification (GTDB taxonomy): domain Bacteria; phylum Verrucomicrobiota; class Verrucomicrobiia; order Opitutales; family Seribacteraceae; genus Seribacter. Next base: position 10,101 of record CBFHYW010000040.1, on the reverse strand, counting down.
GTGCTGTCCTGCGAATTAGGGAATTCAGATAAGCTTTCCCATTTTATTGGCGAGTGCACGGAAATGGGTATTTCTGTGCTCGGGCCGGACGTGAATGAATCAGGTGAGAATTTTACCCCGGTTGAAGGAGAGGATGAACAGTCGGATTCCATCCGTTTTGGATTGGCTGCAATTAAGGGGGTGGGGGATGCCCCATCCACTGTGATTGTGGGAGAGCGAAAAAACGGTCCGTATACGAGTTTTTCCGACCTGGTTGAACGGGTGGATGGAAAAGCAGTAAATAAGCGTGTTCTCGAAAATTTGATCAAGGCTGGAGGCTTTGACTCCTTGGAGGACAGCCGGGCCGCGTTATTGGCGGATTTGGATCGTTCGATGGGGGAAGCTCAATTGAGGAGGAAGGATCGGGAGGCTGGACAGGTTAACCTGTTTGACATGATGGGTGGTGGAGATAGCGAAGGAATATCGGAAGAAACCACAGGCTTCTCGGCAATGGCAGACCGTCCTGAGGTCGCCCCGATGGATGAGCTTGAAAAATTAAAATATGAAAAGGAACTACTCGGATTTTTCTTATCTGGACATCCAGTTGATACGCTTGGTGGACTGGGGCCATTGCTAGATGATATAACTTCCGATGAACTCGAAAATTTAGAGGGCAAACGATCCTTCAGGCTCTGTGGTGTTTTGTCAGAAATTGAACGTCGATACACAAAAAAAGATGGAAAGCCTTGGGCACGGTTTTCATTGATGGCAAAAGAAAAAGATTTTTCCATTCCTATGTTTACCGAAGCTTTTGAGCAATATGGATTACATTTGGATGATGGTCGAATGGTCGTGGTTGATGGGGTGGCATCCCACAAGGACGGTGAAACTCGATTAAGTGTTACCCATTTACGTCCGTTGGAAAGTGCAATTTCAAACCTCGTTGATGAGGTGACCTGGTTAATTGATCCCGAGGATCAAGATGCTGAGCAATTTACGCATGATATTTTTGCTTTGGGCGACCAAGGAGAGGGAAGTACATTAATTCGTTTGGCTTTTGCCCGAAATGGAGAAGAGGAAGGACTGGTAGTAGAAACAGATAGCCGGTTTTGTATGAAGTTTTCATCGGTGGTGTTTAAGGATTGGCGCAGTCGAAAATCTGTCCGTGGGGCCCGCGTACTGGTTCGTCCCCCAGAACCTCCGCCTGAAAGAAGTTTCGGTAAGAAAAAATTCTAAGCATCTTACGCCTTGACCTATGGGTGTAAATATTTACTTTGAAACCTTTAATTTATGACTATCGAAATCAAACTACGTAAAGGCGAACCCATGGACCGGGCAATTCGTCGTTTAAAAAAGCGCCTTGATCGTGAAGGTACGATTAGAGATGTGCGCGAAAAGCGTTACTTCAGAAAACCTTCAGACAAGAAGAGAGAAGCTCGGAAAGTTGCTGCTTTCACCCAAATGCTCCGTACTCGTTACGAGAAGATGTAGTTTCCTAAGATCCGTTTTGGATTTTATTTATTAGAGTTTTCAGGGGAGATCATTTTATACGATGTCCCAATTAGATATTAGATTAACTCCTAGCCTACGAGCTGAGTGGAAGTTATTTAATCAGGAAAAATCTTCCGCACTTGAGTATTTATTACTTTGTGAAAAAATGATCTCTGTGGGCGAGTTTCTACTTGCCCACGATGTTGCAAAAGCAGGGTTAACCCGACATAAAAACGACCGTAAATTATGCCAAAAGGCAGCCCATGCTTTAAGTAAAGCAGGTTCTCCAAAAATGGCATCACAACTCTTGGAAGAGTTTGTGGCCGCGGGAGATCGTGGTGTGGAAACCCACAGTTTACTTGCCAGTGCCTACAAGGATTTATGGGAACAGGCAACCGACCCTGAGTCGAAGAAAAAGTATGCTGAACTTGCGATTGCTCGATATGAGGAGGGATTCTCCACAAATAGTTTCGACAATCTGAGGACCAGCCAGCGTAAGGATCTGGAAACTCAATATTATCCATGTATAAATATTTCCTTTATGCACTTTTTTTCCGATAATTTTGAAGAGGGAAAAAAGTATGCTGAAAAGGCATGGAAGATTTGCGAGAAACTAAAAGCAGATGGAACTCATGATTATTGGATACAAGCCACTGAGGCAGAAGCATTACTGCTTTTAGGTTCGGTGGATGATGCGGTTTTTTCATACACGGAGGCAGTGGCTATGCCCGATGTCAAGCCTTCCTGGGTTGCCAGTACGCGCAAGCAGGCTTTGCAAATTGCCAGTGCCTATGAGGATGAGGAAATCAGAAATAAAATATATAATGCATTTCCTACCCTTGGAATTGTTGCATTTTCGGGTCATGTGTTAGACCAACCTGGTTCAGTTCCCCGTTTTCCACCCGAGGCCGAGGAGATTGCAAAGAAAGAGATTGTGGAGGCAATTGAAAAAATGAATGCAACCTGTGGGTACAGCTCAGCAGCCTGTGGGACGGATATATTATTTTTGGAAACGATGATCGAGCGGGGTGGAGAAACTCATGTTTTCTTACCTTTTGCGAAAGAAGAGTTTATTGAAACAAGTGTACGCAGAGCAGGTGGAAACTGGGTTTCCCGGTTCGAAAGTGTTCTGGATCAGGCAACTTCGATTCATTATGTGACGAAGGATGGATATAATGGCGAAGATTCGCTTTTTTCATTTTGTAATGATGTATTACTTGGGTTTGCTGCGATGAGAGGTCGTGGGATGGACGAGGATCCCAAGCTGTTAGTTTTTTGGGATGGTGAACCAGGCTCTGTTGGAGGGACTGGAGAGCTGGTGAAAAAATGGCAAAAGAATTTTAATGATCCTGTAGTGATTGATGCGAAAAAAGTACTTGCGGCAGCTCCAAGTAGTTCAGAAATGCCTCAGCATAATGGTGAGACTAACCCAAGAATCCTGCTCTCGAAGAACAATCAGGTGACTATGCCTCGAACGATCAAGACGATGCTTTTTGCTGATGTTGAGGGTTTTTCGCGATTAGATGAAAGTCAGACTCCGTTTTTTGTTGAGAAGTTCCTTGGTGGGATTTCTGAAATTATTGAGCGTCTTTCATCTGCACCAGCATTTGTAAATACATGGGGAGATAGTTTTTTTGCGGTTTTTGATAAATTGGATGATGGACTGGAGCTTGCCCTGGAATTGAGAGATTATTTTTCGAAAAGTGATTGGTCAGATTTGGGATTAATGGATGGATTAGAGGTGAGGATTTCAATGCATGCCGGCCCAGCCTATCAAAAACTTGATCCAATCTTGGGAAAACTTAATTTCTTTGGGAGTCATGTTAACCAGGCTGCCCGTATAGAACCAATTGTTTTGCCTGGTTCTGTCTTTGTATCTGAAACGGTTGCTGCTTTGCTCTCATTTGGACACGAGGGGTTTGACTTTGAATATGTGGGGAATCTGGAATTAGCAAAAAACTTCGGGAGTTACCCGATCTATATTTTGCAAAGAACAGGCTATGCATATGATGATTAAGCGAAATTCAATATGATTTCCCCATCCGACATCCCCGAGCCCTTTGAGTCTTATTCGGGGGAAGGGCCTTATGTTTTTGTGAGTTATGCACATGCGGACAAAATATCTGTCTATCAATCGATGAGAGAGTTTCGAGATGCAGGTGTTAATATGTGGTACGATGAAGGAATTCAGCCCGCAGGTGAATGGGTTGAGGAAATTGCACATGCGATTAAGAAGTCAGCTATGTTCGTGGTATTTGTTTCTCCACGCTCAGTAGACTCCCGTTTTGTTAAGAGTGAGGTTGGGTATGCTTTGAGTGAAAATAAGGATATTTTGACCATCTATCTGGAAGATACTACCTTGCCTGCAGGTTTATCGCTTTGTTTGCAGCAATTTCAATCTATATTTATTTCAGAGAGAAGCTGGCAGAAGAAAGCCATTGCTACGATCTTGGACAAGCTCAATGAATTGCCCAAAGTTGCTGCTGATACCGTATCAAGCGAGAATGACTCTCTGGGTTTTGACCATGGTGCTGAGCTCTGGAAATCTTGGGATCGAGTGTGGAAGGTTCAGTTGAAGAGAGGATTACTTAGACCTTTGCCGCAGGAAACAATTGAGAGCGTTAAACAAGACGAAATTGTGCCTGAGGAAAATGATCTTCCACCCTCTACTGAATCAAAAGATATTCCTTCTCCGTCCACTCTTTCCAGACCACAGCGGAAGGGTAAAACCAGGCATCCATTGGCTTTTGATGTTTCAATTAACGAAGGGGATCAACCGGTCGGTGAGCCAACTCATGAAAATCATGAAGATTTTTACGCAGGCACATTTTGCTGGATTCCATCGGGTAAATTATCAATTTGGGTTCCCTATGCTGAGGAGCAAAGAGTGGTTGAGGTCGACCATGGATTTTGGATCGGAAAATATCTGATAACTCAGGAAGTTTATACTCATGTAATGGGTGCAAATCCCAGTTTTATGGATGGCGGGGGTTTGGGTTCGCAGGAAAATTTACCTGTTAATAATGTGTCCTGGTTGGATGCAGTATCCTTTTGCAAAGCGTTAACCATATTGTCCCGTTCCCAGGAGACGCTACCACCTAATTACGAATACAGGCTACCAACCGAAGTCGAATGGGAATATGCATGCCGGGCTGGTACATCAACAGATTATTATTTTGGAGATGAGCCCTCAGAATTACACAATCATGCATGGTTTAAGGGAAATAGTCGAAAAATGATCCATCCGGTTGGCTTAAAGTCTCCAAACCCATGGAATTTATATGATGTTTATGGAAATGTTCGGGAATGGGTGGGAAATTCCTTTGTTAATACTTTGCTTAATGACAGTGATCAGGATGAGTTTAGAATTAGCCGGGGGGGAGGTTACATGAAAACTGCAAGTGAATGTCAATCCTCCACACGTTCAACAAATTCACTTTATCATAGGTTTCGAAATCTTGGTTTTCGGGTAGCTCTAGCAAAATTACCAAATAAATAATTCTAAAAATCTATTTCTTATCCTTCCTGTCAATCGGGGGATTTCCATTGCTCTTTTACTAAATTACAGGCATTTTTTAACTTTTGTGCGATGAGTGGAAATAAACAAGTAAATACCCAAAAATCAGACACGCCACTTGATGGAAGCGATCAGTTTGCCGTTCGGCAAGCCAAGCTCGATAACATTAGGACATCCGGCGTTGATCCCTTCCGTTCGAACTGGGAACAATCCCATACTTCGACTGAAGCCCAGTCTCTATTGCCTGAGGATGTGGAAATAGGTCCTGAGGTATCTGTGGCCGGTCGGATAGTAGCCTTTCGTTTAATGGGCAAAGCTTCCTTCTTAAAGATTTTGGATCGTGATGGTCGAATACAGTCTTATGTCAGGAAAGATGAGATTGGAGAAGAGGAGTATGCTGCTTTCAAAAAGCTTGATTTAGGGGATTTTATTGGAATTCGCGGAAAGCTTTTCCGAACCAAAACGGGGGAGGTCACAGTTCGTGCACAAGAATATCGTCTTGTTTCCAAAGCACTGCGCCCTTTGCCAGAAAAATGGCATGGTTTAACTGATAATGATCAGATTTATCGCCAGCGTTATTTGGATTTGATTGTGAACGAAGAATCTCGTGAACGTTTTCGGACAAGAAGTCAGATCATACGCGAGATTCGAGAATTTTTCTGGAAACGAGATTTCCTAGAGGTCGAAACCCCGATGTTGCAGGCAGTTTCAGGTGGTGCGGCTGCCCGTCCATTCAGAACCCATTTCAATGCATTGGATTGTGATTTTAATATGCGTATTGCATTGGAATTGCATTTGAAAAGATTATTGGTCGGTGGATTTGACCGGGTTTTTGAAGTGGGTCGGGTCTTTCGAAATGAGGGTCTATCCCGGAGACATAACCCTGAATTTACCATGCTTGAGGCCTATCAGGCATATACCGATTATCGCGGGATGATGGAATTGACCCGTTCTTTGATTCAGCAAGTTTCCGAGCGTGCCTTGGGTACTCTACAACTGGAAAGAAATGAAGGAGATACGATTGATCTTTCCGGCGAATGGAGGGAAGCGAAATATAAAGATTTGATTGTAGATGCGGTTGGAAGAAAGGACTGGTTCGATCTTCCTAAATCAGCCAAGTTGGAAAAAGCCAAGGAGCTGGGAATTGAAGTGGATCCTGCATTGGAAGACTTTGAAGTCACCAATGATATTTTTGAGAAAGTGATTGAACATACGCTGATTCAGCCGACTTTTGTAACTCATATTCCAAAGGAGCTTTGTCCGTTGGCGAAGATTACAGAAGATGATTCGAGTACAATCGATGTGTTTGAACTCTGTATAAACGGGCAGGAGATCGCACCTGCATATTCCGAGCAAAATGATCCTGCCGTTCAAAGGGATGCCTTTATGAAACAGGTGGGCGAGGAAACCCAGGAGTTAGATGATGATTTTCTTTTGGCACTGGAGCATGGTATGCCACCAGCAGGGGGAATGGGATTGGGGATTGATCGTTTAGTCATATTTTTGACGAAGGCAGCTAATATAAGAGACACCATTCTTTTCCCGACTTTGCGCCCATCGTAATATATTTAGTGTTAGAACATAATCTCTCTATTCGTGAAGACTAAAAAGAAGGGAGAAAAACAAGCGATTATCATAAAACCTGTTCTTTGGAGGCAGTCAGGTTTTACCTTATTTCTTTTTGTTGTCGCTGGGTTTTTCTCCATGGTTGGCTATATCGGCATTTTTTTCAGCTGGCTTGGTACAATCGTTTTTTTTCTACTCGGAATACTTAATTTATTGGACCAAATTTTCGAATGGTCCAGGTTGAAGATTAATCAAAATGGGTATTCTTATCGTGGATGGTGGAGAAGACAGCACTATAAACATGAGGAGATTGAGAGTTTTTCATCCGAAATATATGCCGGTCGCCCTTTGATTATGATTAATCTAAGAAAAAAGGCTTTCAAAAAGAGAGGATTAGAGGAAAAACCAATCGCATTTCCATGCTCTTTTGGCAGACCCGTGGAGGATACCTTAAAAACTTTACGCAAAAACTTGGATAAAACCCCAAGAGCATTAATTTAGGGAATCGTAATCAGGTAGGGAATCGATGTTATCGGGTTTCCTATCTTTTGGTTTAAAAATAAGTTTCCAAAGGAGAAGTAAGTATGCAAGTCCGATTATGATTAATTGGGAAATGATGAACATCATTAAATAATCAAATGCTTTATCCATGAATCCATAGGAATGTAGACCCACGCCAAGCATATTGGTTCCAAACCAGGACCAGGCGGTAACCACATTTCCGAAAATAGCAATGCAGGCAAGACCACGGGTTTTTGCAATTCCCGAAAACCGTGCATGAAGAAGAAGTGCATTCCAAATCACAATGAGCAGAGCACCATTCTCCTTGGCGTCCCAACCCCAGAATCTTCCCCATGATTGATCGGCCCAAATTCCGCCTAGAATTGTTCCCACCAAGCTGAACAAAAGGGAAAAACAAGTGATTCCATAGATCATGGAATCTAATGTTTTCTTCATTTTACTTTCGGGTTTATTGAAAATACTACACCCAATATGGAAAAATATATAGGCAATTCCAAGAAAACCAGCGAGGAAAGTGGTGGAATAACCAATGGTGATGATTACCACATGAGTGGCTAACCAAAAGTTTGAATCCAGTACGGCCCGCATCATTTCCATAGTGTCTCCGGTAGGATTCAATGAAGAATCCAAACTCAGACTGTGCGCGATAACCAGACTACTAAATCCGATTAGAGCGCCCATCGCAGAGGCAATTCCTAACCGGATATATTTTTCAGTACCAAGGCAGAGCAGGACAGAAGCCCATCCGATAAAGAGGGCGGAAGAATATAAGTTTGTAACTGGGGGGCGGCCTTCGATCCACATTCTTGCTGCCAAGCCAAAAGTGTGGCATATCAAAACAATAATAGTAAGGTAATATGCTGAGTTGCGAAGCGTTCCTATCCCTTTGGAATCTCTTTTAAATGCAGGCAACAACCAGGATAGAGCTGCTACAATAAAGATGACCACATAGGCAATGGCACTACGATAGAAGGGTTCGAATCCATTAAAGGTTTTTTCAAAAGAAAGAGTGGAAGCGGTTGAACCTGCCCGCTTGGTAGTTAGATCGTACAATTCATTAACCAAGCGGTTGAATTCGCTGAAATTTTGATCGCGGTATGCAAAGGCAAGGTCTTCGTATTGAAGAATGACCGGGTCGACTCCCTCTCTGACTTTAATGGCTTCCGCGTACTGAGTGGCAAATAAGGCTGAAGGGTCAAGCTTTTGGTTCTCCCTGATGTAGGAAATTCTTTCTTTGAGCACAGTTTTTTCCAATGAGAGTAATTCTCTTAAGGTAAGTGCAAATCGTGCGGGATCCATGTTTTGTTTCTCCTTTGATTCAAGGGGTTCAGATCCAACAAGAGATTCGGTCACTTTCATCCATTTTCCATCTCCTTCTGCAAGTACTGGCGGGATGGGGAGAAATTCAGTCCAAAGGTTTGCTTGATTATAGCGGTCAACAAAGAAAACGACTCTTGCAAATTCCTCGCTTCCCAATTGAACAACCGATGAGTCCTCAGAAAGCTCGGCAGTTAATTTCCGAAATCGAATATATTCATCACTACGAGCTCGGTCTTTTTCCGCAGAGTAGACTAAATCAGTTACACCCAGTTGTTCCAATACTTCCGGTCGATCGGGAGTATTTGGAGGTGATAAAGAATGTTTTAATTTTTTATAAATCAAAAGGGATCTATAAAGCTCGATAATGTTTTGTTGAAAACTATCCCGAAGTTCGGTCTCAACCTCGCCTGCTTTTCTGGCAGAGGAATCAATGTTGGACAAGAAGGGCTCCAGTTCATTGTAAGAATAGAATTTACCATTCTCAGTCAATTTTTGGTTCAGCAGACCGAGAACCTGATCATGATCAATCAAAAAAGTTTTCAGTATGTCTGCTTTCTCAGGGGCGAACAGAACTTGAGCAAGCCAATCAATGGCTTTCACCTCGACTGCGATTTTTTCAACGCCTTCTTGGGGGATCTTTACTTTCTTACTCTTCAGGAAAGTTTTTAAAATGATTAAATCCCCTTCACTCAATGAGTTCTTCGACTCTTTGAGTTGGTTCATATTTTCTAATTCATCTTTCTCCAGGACCCGAAGCGCTGAGCGTTTGTTCCTTAATACAAGCAGGATATTTCGGGCCACACTATCCAGGGGTTTGACCCGACCGCCACGAAGAACGGGAATTTTTGAAAAAGACTCTAAGTCAAACGATTCAACTGTCTCCTGGGAGGACGGTGCATTAGGCTTCAGGAAATCGAAGAAGGACGCCTGAGTCCATGTATTCGGGAAAAAAGAAATATATAATCCCGTGAAGAGAATTAAAACGAAGAGAATCTTTTGGAAGTTAAACATCTTAAGCATTTGCTGGAGATTTTGAATTTTTCCTAAGAAATTTTACCAAGTGGAAACTAAATTGCCAAAGCATACCGATAGAAACCAAAATACAGGCAATGTATGGAACGAGCCAACTCGGGTTATTAATGACCTGAAAAACAGAATAGTTTGCGGCATCATTCATTTGGTATTGGTAAAAAGTCAGCCCTCCGTGGCGTAAGGGGGTATTCATGTAGACTAATGCCCGACGGGTTTGGTTTCCCTCGAGGTGCAGGTTGACATCACTTTCAAAGTTAAAAGGAATCTCGGTGCCTTGATAATATTCATTCTCAATATCCAAAAGTTCAATCGAGAACGGCAGATATTCCCTTTCCTGGCGAAGGGCGACGCCCCATAATCTGCCGTTGTGTCGGATGGTCTGAAAGGCCATATCGGAGAGCTTGGGGGACATTTGAGACCAAACTTGATTGCCTGCTGGGTGAGATATACTCATCCATTTTCCCAGGCTTTCTCCTTTGTCCAATAATTCAAATATTATGTAGCCAAAATTTAAGGCATCGCTGCTGAAGTCTTCCTCTTTGGAGGTGATGTTGAGGTTTGCAGATTGACCCACTCCCCGGTTTACAATTTTCGCCATTGGTGACCTAGGTTTATCAGCACTTGCAAAGTCAAAATCACAGTTAACTCCAAAATGAAGTACATTTACTGTAAAG
>CBFHYW010000039.1:0-12191 GCA_965660135.1 Opitutales bacterium | reverse complement strand
GTGGTTTCACTCAGAGAAACCTTCCCATTGGTTTACAATTGATCGGGCGAGCCTTCGAGGAAAGTTCTCTTTTATCCATTGCTCATGCCTATGATCGTGAACATAAATTTGGCTGCGTTACACCTAGCCTAGTAAAGGAATAGAATTCAAATGAAATACGAAGCAGTTATTGGGCTCGAGGTTCATGTTCAACTTGAAACCAATTCCAAAATGTTCACCCGGGTACCCTGTGGGTATGGACACGAACCAAACTCACTGACTGATGCAGTTGTGCTTGGTTTACCCGGTGCGTTACCTGTGATGAACATGGAGGCAATTGAAAAATCGATTAAGGTTGGTCTTCTATTAGGTTGTAAGATTGCAGATACTTGTAAATGGGACAGAAAAAATTATTTCTATCCAGACATGCCCAAGAATTATCAGATTTCTCAATTTGACCAACCTATTTGCGAAGGTGGGGAAGTGGAAATTGAAATGCCGGGAGATTCTCCAGCTGTGATGGGAAAACATCGTATTGTACAACTGACCAGAATTCACCTTGAGGAGGATGTGGGAAAATTAACTCATTTTGAAAATGACAGTTTAGTCGATTACAACAGAGCCGGTTCACCTCTGTTGGAAATTGTGAGTGAGCCTGACCTTTTTTCTCCCGAAGAAACTTTTGCATATCTAACTTCGCTAAGAAATTCTCTAATCTACTCCGGTATTTCTGCATGTGATATGGAAAAAGGACAGCTTCGATGCGACGCAAATATTAGCATTCGTCCCGTTGGTAGCGAAAAATTAGGCACTAAAGTTGAATTGAAAAACCTCAATACCATTTCAGGGGTAAAAAACGGAGTTGAGTACGAGATCAAACGCCAAATTAAGGCAATGGAGGAAGGGGAGGAAATTTTTCAGGAAACCCGCAGGTGGAACCCGGAACAAAGATACACCACTCCCATGAGATCGAAAGAAATGGCACATGATTATCGTTATTTTCCTGATCCAGACCTCATGCCCGTAAAAGTTGAACAAGATTGGATTGATCAAATATCAAAAGAAATTCCAGAAAAACCATTTGATAAACAAAGGAGGTACATGAAAGATATGAACCTACCCTATTCAATTACATCTGCTTTATGTCCCGACCTTCCACTGTGTCAGTATTTTGAAAAAGCATCTGCATTAACCAAAGACCCTCGCAAAGTGGGAAATTGGGTAGTGAACGATCTACTTCGAGAACTTTCCTCTCATAAAGAATCTGCGACGCCCATCACACTAGCTGATTCTCCAGTTACACCGGAGCATTTATCCGAACTTATTAATCTGATCGAAAAAGGAATCGTCTCAAATAATGTGGCCAAGGAGCTTTTTCCTGAAATGTTTTCTACCGGAAAATCTCCTTCCGAATTAGTTAAAGCAAAAGGACTGGAAGTAAAGTCCGACCAAAGTGAAATTGAATCTTTCTGCGAAAAAGCTATTGAAGAAGACCCCGATGCGGCGGAAAAATTCAAAAGCGGAAAAGAAGGTGCGATTAACGCCTTAAAAGGACTTGTAATGAAAGCAACACGCGGACAAGCTAATCCAAAAGTTGTTGACGAAACATTACGACGCCTACTTGCAAATTAACTACATTTATTTCGCCTCGTAAAGTAATTGAGATTGAGTCTCAAAAATGGCTTTCGCTTTTTCCCGAAATCTGTAAGATACAAAATCATATTATGTATCTTTATTTTAAACATTTAACCCGCTTTGCCGGTTTTTTAATTTTATCTGGTTTCTCAAATGCACAGGTTAAGGAAACTCATCAAGTGATCGAAGAGTGGGTAAAAACTAAGCAATTAATTTCCGAAGAAAAAAGTTTATGGAAATCTGAAAAGGCAGCACTGCTTGATATTCAAGGTGCATTGAGTGAAGAAATTGCTGAACTTGAAGGCAAATTGCTTCAATTTGAAAAAGAAAATGTCGGTGCTGTTGAACAAAGAACGAACTTAAATAACCGAAAAGAAAACGCCAAGGCTGCATCCATATCGTTTTACAATGGTATGCAAAGAGTCGAAAAAGAAATTGAACAATCAAGCAACCTCTTACCAACACCTCTTCGTGATAGACTTTCATCTTTTTTTGAAAAAATTGATTCAGAACTAAATAAAAACCTCCCGCTTAGGAAACGGTTGGATGCAGCAGTATCCATTTTACAAAGCATCCATATTTTTCATAGATCCGTGCACTTGGAAAGACAAGAGTTCAGTCTAGATGACGGAAGGTCTCGTGAGTTTCGCGTCATTTACTTCGGCTTAGGAGTAGCATATTTCGTAAACGATTCAGGCACCGTTGCAGGTTGGGGAAAACCCATGAAACAAGGATGGCAGTGGACTCGCCAGGATGAACTGGCAAAAGAAATAGCTGACGGAGTAGCAATGATGGAAAATCGTGCCCTGCCTAGCTTTCTCGAATTACCTATGCCCACTCCTGCAATTATAAAGTAATGAAGCTCTACCCTTTCATTCTTACTCTTGTACTTTTTCTCTCCCTAAATGGCCTTTTGGCAGAAGGGATCAATACGGTAAAAATCAGTGCAACATCCGACCTAAAAGAAGCAATCAAAGAACTTGCTGAATTACGAAATGACATCGAAGAAGATAAAATTCCCCTTGCCCGAAATGTTAGTACTCTCGAAAATCGAGCAAGGAAACTTCGTAGTGAATTAGAGCACTTTCTTCGGTTGCGCGATAATCGTGAAGCCAGCCTTTTGCAACTTGAGAGAGAAGTTAAAGAAAATGAGAGCGAACTCGATTTCAGCCTAAATTTACTAAATGATTATCTTGTAAGTTGGCACCATGGCAACCCTTCCGGCGAAAAATCTTTATGGTCGCCTAAGCTATCTGAAATTCTCCTACAATCAAAAGAGGATTCATCCAGAAAAACATTATTTGAATCTGCTCTGAGTTCGGTTTCTCTTTCAATTAAAGCAGTTCGAGAAACCGCTGGTGGAATTGCCTTTAAAGGAAATGCAATTGTTCCACCTGAAGGTACCCGTGAAGAGGGAACATTTTGGTCAATCGGACCATCTACCTTCTTTTCCGGAGAAGAAGGATCTGCCGGATTATTAGGACTCAGTAATAATAACAATCGAAATCAACCTTTATCACTTTCCTCAAATACTGTTTTAAAGTTTGAACCTGCTCGAATCAATCCCACATCTTCAGGCACATCAGAAGCTATTAGTAAAGCGATCGGGCAAACTTCAGAGGGAGCATTGGTAATTCTCCCCTTCGATCCGACCTTGGGAAAAGCCTTGGTGATGGAGCAGGGTGAACTTAATATGTTCGAGGAACTTCAAAAAGGAGGTATTTGGATTTATCCAATAATGTTCTTTGCTATTATATCATTGCTCATCGCATTTCTTAAAGCCTTCCAAATAATGCAAGTCCAACTTCCCAAAACTGCCGCAACATTAAGTGGGAAATTTAAGGGACCATTCGAGCAATTAAGAAAAACAGCAAAAGGATACCAAGGTAAAAACCCTGAAATATTGGAAGAGATTCTTTATGAAGCAATTATTGATACTCAAGTAAAATTGGAAAAAGCTCTGCCTTTAATTGCGGTAACAGCAGCTACAGCTCCCCTCCTTGGCTTACTGGGTACAGTAACAGGTATGATTGATGTTTTTCGACAAATTACTAATTTTGCCAACCCAGAAAACAGCGAACTGGCACGAGGCATTTCCGAAGCACTCGTAACCACCAAATTTGGGCTTGTCACCGCTATCCCTGCCCTGATTGCCCATGCCTTATTGAACCGTAGACTACAAGGGATTATTTCCAAAATGGAAGGCTTTTCAGCTCGATTAGTAAGGCTAAAACAGGAAAAAACCGACCCTCAGAAAAGTGATCAAATAAATGAACCCCATTCTTGATCTTTGGAGCCAAGCGACCTTAGTGTGGGAAAAAGGCGGAATACTTATGCCCGCCTTAGGCATTCTTTCAGTTTATACTTATTTCATCGCTTTTGATCTTTGGTTTCGTCTCCGAACAGTTATTCCTCGAGACCTCCATTCTTTCCCAAGAGAGCGGTGGGGAGCCTTTCAGGGAGGGGGACAAATTAACCAAATCATGCACTATTGCATAGCAAACCACCAAGATTCTAAAGAAACTAAAAAAAGGTTTGAGCAAGTTAGGCGTGCGGACGGTGCATACCTAAACCGAAGGCTTCGATTTCTGCTTGTCCTGGCAACTGCGGCTCCATTGATTGGGCTCCTCGGAACGGTCGGTGGAATGCTAAGAACTTTTGACGGGCTAAGTATGCAGGACAGTTACAAAATGGATTTAATTGCAAGTGGCATTTCAGAGGCACTCGTAACTACACAGGCCGGTCTGCTTGTAGCTATACCAGCTCTTGCATTTTCTCATTTACTCAAACGAAAAAAGAAAAACTGGCTTCACTGCGTCAATCGATTGGAAAGTATTTCGCTACGCCAGCTCAAACCTGTAGATTCCACTCGATGAAATTACGTAGGAGGACGGCTGTTGAAGAAGAGGACGGAAGCATCAATGTTTCTCCTTTAATTGATGTTGTTTTTATCCTTCTCATCTTTTTTATTGTGTCCGCCACATTTGTTACCCTACCCGGTGCCGAGATCATTAGACCCAGAGTTGAAAAAGAGTCCTCTCTTCAAAAAAATTCTGTATTATTTGCAATATCTTCAGAAGATCAGATTTTTCATGCAGGTGAAGTAGTGGAGCTAAGCGAAATATCCCTGCTCATTAGTCAGGCGGTTAAAGATAAGGAAAAGCCGGTAATTATACAAGTCGATCAGTCTGCAGATGCAACCATACTTGCTAAGCTCGTATCCGAAGCAAAAAAAGTTGCCCAGTCCGTATCTTTGGCAACCTTAAAAAACAGATGAGAAGAACAAGATCCAACCTACAGTCGGATCAGACTGAAATCAATGTTTCTCCTTTAATTGATATGGTTTTCATCCTTCTCATCTTTTTTATTGTTGCGACGTCCTTTGTAAATGAGGTTGGAATTTCCTCCACTTATAAAGACTCAAATATTGTTAAAGATAATCAAAAACCACCCTTATCCTTTAATCTGAATGGAGCGGGTCAGATATTAATAGATGGCTACCCAATTGGATTAGAAGGAGTTGCTCCCAAGGTGCGCAATTACTCTGCCTATGAGCGCCCCTCCGTTATCATTCAAGTATCAACCGGAGCAAAAGCTGGTCTAGCAGCTCAAGTAATGGATCAAGCTCTTATTGCTGGCGCCAAAGCTGTGAAACTGGCAGCTGTTTCACCATGAAAAAAACGACCACAATTGAATGGATTCCTGGAATTGAATCACAGACTAAAGATCATAGTTTAAAAAAAAGTCTGCTGTATTCCTTACTTGTTTCCCTTGGTTTGTTTTTTCTTCTTCCGTTATCCGAGTTTGTCAGGCAAGAGGAATGGGTTGTCCGTGAGGTAGATAGTATTCCTTTTCAATCTCCGCCCCCGCCTAAAACTCAATTAGAAAAAAAAGTTGAAGACCTGATCCAAAGTCAATCGGCACCACTGCCCTTAGAAAGTAAATCCCCACTTCTGAAAATCGAAACCCTGACCACCAGTCTCGATGTGGGCCCAGGAGATTTCAAAGCAGAATTTTCTTTAAATAGTTACAGTCCGCTTAAAGGAGGATTTGAAGGAGAACTCGTCTTCGAACTCCATGAACTTGATCGTAACCCGAATGTACTTAAGCGCGGAACCCTACACTACCCGACCAGGTTAAAAAGACAAGGGCTGGAGGGAGAAGTGAAATTACTTATTCAAATTGACGAAACAGGAAGAGTAAAAGTTCTAGAAGTAGTATCATCCACCCACCCGGACTTTATTGAACCATCCAAAAAAGCTGCAGAGGGCTCAACTTATGAACCACCCCAAAGAAATGGAGAGCCCGTAAAAGTTCAATTTTATTTACCTGTTCGTTATAGTTTACTCGATCAATGAAAAATATATATCTTTACCTATTCCTGATTCTAGAATCAACCAAAGCCTGGTGTAATATTCCTTCCTATGAATTGACACAGGACTTTTGGAACAGCCCAAGTTTTGTGAGAAGTTTCATGGGTGACTATGGCTTTCGAAGTGAGGTCGAGCCTCGTATTAATAAGAGCGAACAGTTTATCCTCAAAGAAGTAGTTGCCAAAGCTGAAAATCAGCTCGATGAAGCCATAGAATACTTGGAAAAGAAAATAGATCAGGAGGTCAGTGCGGCCTTGGACTTTGCATTGGCGCAGATGTATTATCAAAGAGGAAGACTTAGCCGATCGTCTCAAAGCTATCAAGTTGCGATCAAAAAATTTCCATCATTCTTACGGGCACATAAAAATTTAGGGTTTGTGGAATTAAGCCTTGGAAATTTTCAAGAAGCATCCAGAAACCTCTCACGCTCGATTAGCTTAGGAGAAGGAGACGGGGTTACTTTTGTTGCTCTAGGCTATTGCTACTATATGCTTCAACAGTTTGTATCAGCAGAGAACGCATACAGAATGGGAATTCTTCTTTTCCCTGAAAGTAAAGATGCACGAAATGGTTTGGTTAACTGCCTCATTGAAACAAACCGTTATGCCGAAGCTCTAGCGTTACTCAATGAATTACTCGTGAAAGAACCAGAGAATGTTTTTTGCCATCGGGCACGGGCTTCAACCCTTCAAGGCCTCGGTAGAGAAAAAGATGCGACTGTGGCATTGGAAACTCTTCGCAGGATGGGAAAGTTAGATACCGGTGACCTACTACGTCTCGGAGATCTCTACCATAACCTTAATCTATACGAACTTTCTCTTCAAAATTATGAACGAGCAATTCAAAGAAAAGAAAAACTATCTGTTCGAAGATATATCCGAGTCGCTAGTATATTAATTGGACGAGGATCTTACCAGGACTGCTTTTCGTATCTCGATAAAATAGAGAATACTTTTGGCTCAAACTACTCTACTGAAGATGAAAAAGAAGTTTTATTACTCAAAGCTGAAATTCTAAAAGCAACAGGAAAAACTGAAGAATCAACTATCATCCTTCGGAGAGTCGTGGAAAGCCACCCATTGGAGGGGAAAGCCCTCATTATGCTAGGCCAACATGCCTGGGAGCAAAATGATTATGCTCTTGCTAGTCTTCACTTCGAAAGAGCAGCAAAAATTAAAGATTCAGAGGTCAAGGCACTCATTGAGCATGGACGAATGCTCGTATCCCAAAGGGATTACCAGAAAGCAGTACAACTTATTGATCAAGCGGAAAGGATTTCTCCTCAACCGCGTATCAAACGATACTTGGAATCAATAAGAAATTTACTTTTAAGTTCTCGCGTGCGCCTATAATCGAAGATAACCTGCTTGCAACATATCAACGCATCATGATATGTTGATATGAAAATGAATAAAGGCACTTCAATTTCTGAATTTCTTAAAAAAAGAAAATCGCTCTTCTCGCTCGAATTCTTCCCTCCTAAAAATGAAGCCGGCGGGAGAAGAATGCTTAAAACTGCGAATCTACTAAAGCCCTACAACCCTGACTTTGTATCCATCACCTACGGTGCAGGGGGAGGCACGCGGAATACCACAATGCACTATGCCCGAATTCTAAAAAATGAATTTGGTTTCGAGGTGATGCCCCATTTAACTTGCGTTGGCCACACGAAAGAAGAGTTACTAGAAATCCTAGAAGATTTTGCGAATGAAGGATTCTGCAACATCATGGCACTTCGAGGTGATCCCCCGCAAGGTGAGGATCATTTCCGCCCAATTAAAGGTGGATTATCATATGCCACAGAATTAGTTACTCTGATTCGGGAAAACTTTCCTGATTTTGGAATTGGAGTGGGTGGATATCCAGAAAAACATCCTGAGTCGCCTACTAAAAAAGATGATTTAATTCATTTAAAGGAGAAAGTGGACGCTGGAGCCGACTTTATAACGACTCAACTATTCTTCGATAATCGTGCATACTTCCAATTTCTTGACGAATGTAAGGCTCAAAAAATTAATATTCCAGTTTTACCTGGGCTGCTTCCAGTATTATCGCTTGGGCAGGTCCAGAGATTTTGCAAGATGTGCGAAGCAGTACTTCCTCCCAAACTCAAACAACAACTCGAAAATACTGAGGAGAATGACCAGCCAAAGGTTGGATCAGAATGGGCAAAGGAACAAGTAAAAGAACTCCTTGATCGTGGTGCACCTGGCTTTCATCTTTATGCGCTGAACCAATCTACTGCAAGTCTTGAGATTTTAGATGGATTAAAAATATAAATCTTAAATTAAAACCCGGCTACTTCAGTAATTTCAGCGTCTTTTTTAAGTTGATCCAAAAACTCATCAAACACCGAGTCCTTTCGCCTTTCTCCTAGATACTCAATTATTTTATCCTTAACTTCTTCAAACGGAGTAATCTCGGGTTCTTTTCGATCATGCAATTTTATGATGTGCCAACCAAATTGTGTCTGAACCGGGTCACTAATTTCTTCAGGCTTTAATTCAAAAACTGCCTTTTCAAAAGGTTCCACCATACGCCCCTTCCCGAATGTTCCCAAATGTCCATCATTCTGCCCATCATCTGATTCCGCTCTTACTAATTCAACAAAGCCCTCCCCTTCAAGTACACGTTTTCGAATTTCAATAATCTTGGCTTCAGCGATCCCCAGTTCATCTTCCGTCTTGGCCATTTTTAAAATATGAGAAGCAGTTAATAACACTTCAGTTTGAAATAAATCCGGTCGTGCAGCATAATATTTTTTTGCTTCATCTTCAGTTACAGCATCGCAATCAGAAATCTCTTCCAACAAACGATTGAACTGTATTTGATTAATAATTTCTTTCTCTAAGTCCTCTTGTGTTTTAATGACTGGATGCTTCCCCTTTAAGAATGCTTTCTTTCCTCCATTCTCACTAATCCATTTTTTCATTCCCAATTTTAATTCCTCTGGATCGATTTTATAATCTCTTCTCTGACTCTCTTGTGCCATCAAAGCCTGATCAATCATTCGATCCTTGGCTAAATCTAACGCAGCTAACTGTACAACTTCTCGCGGTTTATCAGGCATTGTTTTTGCGACTTGCTCAAATAAGGATTGTGCCTGACGCTCAACTGCCCAGTCAGGGATTAAATGTTCATTTACTTTAACTGCCATAAGGGTTCAATTACTCGCAAAATTAGAAAAAAACAACATAGAAGAACAAATAAAAGATAAAAGCGAATACTATCTCAAATTCGTCTCATTAAAATTGACCACAAATCAAAAAGATATATAAGAAAGAATTATTAATGCTTAATAGGAATAAGATAAAGTGAAAGTGTGCGACAAAGAGACCTGGGAAAGTTTTTCCAATTTTCTTGCCAGTAAAGGGTTACGCATAACCGGTCAAAGAAAAGGTGTATTGGATGCACTCTTTCGTCAATCCGGTCACTTTACCGCTGATCAGCTTTTACAGGACGCACAGAATTTAGACGATACTCTATCTCGGGCAACGGTCTACAGAAATCTTCCTCTCCTTGTGGAAAGTGGAATCATTCGAAAAGTTGATATCGGACAGGATAACAAATTTTATGCTCTTAATGGAACTTCAGAAGCCTTTAAAGCCCAAGTTATTTGCTCTAACTGTAAAAAGATTTTCGATATCGATGCCCCGTTTATGGAATGGTACGGGAAAACCGTTTCAGAAAAGCTAGGTTTGGATGTTAAAGACCAAAGGCTTCAAGTTCATGCCGAATGCCCTGAATTTCGAAAAAAAGGACAATGCAAAAAAGCGAGCTAACGATGAACTTGCCCGATAAAGCAAATTTTGATCTGCAAATCTACAGGCACAGCCAAGAACTCCTTTCCCTGACGGAAGATCAAGAAGAAATCTTAAGGCTTAAGAAAGAAAAAAATGCTGTTATACTTTGCCATAATTATCAGATAGACCCCATTCAAAGAATTTCGGATTATGTAGGAGATTCCTTGGGACTCGCCAGACAGGCAGCCAAAACTGATGCTGAAATAATAATCTTTTGCGGCGTCCATTTTATGGCTGAAACTGCAAAGATTCTTAATCCGAGCAAGACTGTTCTTCTTCCCGACTTGAACGCCGGTTGCTCTCTATCTGATTCTTGCCCCGCCGAGCAATTGGCTGAGTACAAAAAAAAGGAACCAAATACTTACGTGGTGGCTTATGTTAATTGCTCAGCAGGTGTAAAAGCACTGAGTGATGTAATTTGCACGAGTGGAAATGCAGTACAGATTGTCAATAATGTCCCTGTAGACAAAGATATCCTCTTTGTTCCTGACCAAAATTTGGGGCAATGGGTAATCGGGCAAACCGGGCGTAAAATGAAACTTTGGCCAGGCAGTTGCTACGCTCATGTTCTTTTCACCAAAGAATCAATTGAGAGATGCCGAACTGAGTATCCTGAAGCACCAGTAGTTGCCCATCCGGAATGTGTAGAAACAGTACGAGACCTTGCTGACGAGGTTTGTAGCACTGAAAAAATGGTTTCATTCTGCAAAAATCATTCAGCCAACACCTTCATCATCCTTACCGAAACCGGTATGATGCACCGACTCACGAGGGAATTGCCAAATAAATCTTTCGTTGCCGGCCCTACTGGTCACTGTGCTTGCAATGACTGTCGATTTATGAAAATGAATACCATCCCTAAGCTTCTAGACTGCTTACAGGATGGAAGACCTGAAATCTCAATGCCAACAGACTTAATTGAACAAGCTAAATTACCCATTGAACGTATGCTTAAATGGAGCCTTTAATTTTTATATATTAATGAACATTAAAAAATCACAACTTCTCCTATTCCTTCTAACCCTGACTTCCTGCGGAAACGAAAACTTAATAAACTCCTCAACTAGCCAGGAAAAGAATGTAAATGAGATTATGTCTATCGACCTCTTAGATAAATCCAATTTAGATAAAATTCTAGAAGAAGCTATTTCTTTAAACGAACTGATTTGGACTGAAGGCAATGGCCCTGCAATATTAAATGACTCTCCATATACTGGATGGATCAAACAACCAGATGATTCCCTTGTTGGCGTTGGATATTTAAAAGACGGTATTGAAGATGGCCCCTTTCTTTTTTTATACGAAAATGCTAAGCCAAAACTTATGGGGTCCTTCGCAAAAGGATTAAAATCAGGAAAGTGGACTGCCTGGCAAAAAGATGGCTCCATTCGAACTCAGGAAGTTTGGAAACAGGGTAAACTGGCAGAATAAATTTATTAATTTAATCTCCATATAAAAATAAGAAATATTTTTTTGAACATTTTTCATTCTGCATGGTCTTACCTTTTGACTTAGGTCAGTTTGTTTCAATTAAAGTTTGTTTTTAAAGCCCCAAAAAACACCGTAGAGATACGGTGTTTTTTTTGCTCAAGCTTTAATTATTAAAAACTTAAAGCTTAGAATAGCTTACTTCGAACAACATAGGGGGTAAAGACACGCGATCAAAAGTGCTTAATCAATCTTATGATTAGACTGAACAGCAAATGCGGAAGATGAATATGGCCCCTTACCCTTTCGCTTTCCCGCTTCAAGTAAATCAGGCATCTCGGGATAAGAAACGAGGAAATTGTTTTCATCCACAAAATTAAAAACATAATGAGTGGCATTTTTGGGCAGCTCTGCAATTAAACGATTTCCTTGAATTAAGGCCTTTGATAAATACCATTCCTCACTCTTATCTCCTCCATTAAGAGTGTATACTAACTGCCCCATTATCACTTTTGCCCCCCTGTCCTTAAACTGTGCCCACACTAAATTACTTTCCTTATCTATTCCATTTGCAACTCCAATACAAACAGTATCCTTATGTAAAAGTTTCCCTTTATAGTGAGGATTTTTATAAGGATAGGATGCATTCATTTCATCTAACCTGCGAAATAATTTTTTCCTCATCTGTTTCGCCTTATCAGGCACTTCGGTAGCCAAGTTCTTGGCTTCTTCAATATCAATTCTTCGAGATGAACTAGGATAATTCTTATACAATTGATAAAGCTCAAGTCTGGGCTTTTGTGGCATGTAATTATAAATCAATTTCCAACCATTTACACGGAGGGTGGATTGCTGAGCCACTCCATGAGGAAAGTGCCATACCATTGAATTCCTAATTTCCCCGTTACTGTCTTTGACTAAGGTTGCTAACTGAGGATCAATTTCTAAAAATTTACTTAAATCAGAACCATCT
>CBFHYW010000038.1:0-12199 GCA_965660135.1 Opitutales bacterium | reverse complement strand
AAAATCCAAGCCTTATGTATACGACAACAGGCATGGTATCTCGATTATCGACTTGGAGAAAACCTATGATCTTCTCGAAAAAGCGGCAGCCGCAGTTGAGGATATCGTATCAAGCGGTAAGCAAATTTTGCTTGTTGGTACGAAGAGACAGGCTCAGGAACCTATTCGTGAACTAGCTGGTGCGACCAGTATGCCATTTTGTGTGAACAGATGGATGGGTGGGTGCTTGACCAATCATGAGACCGTGTCGACCAGCCTGATCAAATATAAGAAATTCCTCAGGATGGAGGATGATGGTAGCTTAGATAAGCTTCCAGGAAAGGAAGGGGCTGCGATTAAGAGGCAAATGAACCGAATGAAAAGAAATTTCGAGGGTATGCTGAACTTGAAAGGCGTTCCTGGTGCACTTTTTGTAATTGATTCACATAATGAGGCGATTGCAATTGCAGAAGCAAATCGTTTAAAAATCCCAGTAATTGCATTGGTGGACAGTAATTCTGATCCATCTTTGATTAATTTTCCAATCCCCGGAAATGATGATTCGACTAAATCAATTCGTATCATTGTGGATGTTATCTTAGATGCTATCCAAGCTGGAGCATCCCGTCGTGTTGAAGCACCTACGCGCCGTAAGGACATCACACCCGTTACACAGGAGCCTGATTTTATTGATCAGGAGGATGAACCTGAAATCACATTGCCTGCCGGTTACGAGGAAACTGATTTTGATGACCGTCGTGCGAAAGAGGAGGCTGCTCCCAGTACTGATGAAGCTGCAAAACCTGAAGCTAAGGAAGAAGTGGCAAAGGCAGAACCAGAAGAAGCAAGTAACGAGGCTGTTGAAGAAACTAAAGAGGTTGAAGCCTCAGCTACCGAAGAAAAGAAAGAATCTTAATCCAATACCTTTTAACCCAATATTTAATTTACCATGTCTTCAATTTCTAAAGATGATGTATTAAGCCTTCGCGAAAAAACTGGCGCAGGACTGATTGATTGTAAACGAGCCTTAGTCGAGAGTAATGGCGATATCGAAGAAGCGGTATCAATCCTTCGTAAAAAAGGTGTTGCTTCTGCTGCAAAGAAAGCTGGTCGTGATGCTGGTGAGGGAATTGTGGCCCAGTATATTGCTGACGATTTTTCCAAAGGAATCTTGGTTGAGGTAAACTGCGAGACTGATTTTGTTGCAAAAAATGATGATTTCGTGAGTTTCGCAACTTCTGTTGCCCAACAGTTGCTTGATAACCCTGATGCTGATTTGGAAGAACAGCGTGTTGAGCAGGTAGCAAAGATCGGAGAAAATATCCGAATTTCGAGATCGTCTATTCTTGCTCCTAATTCTACCGGTTTGGTTGAGTCTTATGTTCATACCGGTGGAAAAGTTGCTGTTCTTTTGTCTCTAGGCACAAGCAGTGCAGATGTAGTGGGTTCGGATGCGGTTAAGTCACTCGCAAAGGATTTATGCATGCACATTGCTGCCACATCTCCTGTATGTGTTTCCCGTGATGATGTTCCTGCAGATTTAGTTGCCAAAGAAAAAGAAATCGCACTTGCTCAAGCCGAAGGAAAACCACCTCAGGCTATTGATAAGATTGTACAGGGTAAGCTTGATAAGTATTTCTCAAACTCATGTTTTCTCGAGCAGCCTTTTGTAAAGGATCCAGATCACACGATTACTGAATTATTAGCAGCAAGCAGCAAGGAAGTTGGAAGCGAACTGAGTGTAGAAAAATTTGTTCGATTTCAAGTTGGAGAAGAAGCGTAAAAGCTTTTCTTTAACCACTCTAATATTGCCTGTCTCCTTTGGGGGGATTTACTAATTTAGGGCGTTAGTATTTCCTACAATTTTCTCTATACTTAGCTATTATATATCCATGTAACAATGGACGCGGTGAGGTATATTATTAAGAGTTGTATGCCATGTGATTTCTTTAATTGCTTGCCCATTAGCCAGTAAGCGAGAATTCCCGTTAGCAGGAGCAGAGATAAGTAGTCAATCCATGGATATTGGGTGCTGACAGTAATTGGCCCAAGTACACCGGCCACTCCTCCGACTAATCCAATATTAAACATGTTGGATCCAACAATGTTTCCTAACAGCATTCCGAACTCGCCTTTTTTAGTCAGGGAGATGGAGGCTGCCAGTTCGGGTAGACTTGTTCCAATAGCAAGTAATGTAAAACCAATCAATTCCTGAGGGATTCCAACTAGTGAGGCTAGGTTCTTTGCCCCAAATACCAAAGAATCTGAACCTGCCCAAAGTGCGGCAGTTGCAACAAATATCATTATGCATGAAAGAAAAATAGGGGATGTGCTTTCTTTCGTTTCCTCGGCTGTATCTTTGTTGTTTTTCTGGGTTCTGTTTTTTAATGCACTTATTGTTAGGAAAAACAGATAAGCAAAAATGAAAATGAGTAATAATGCACCAGGATGTAAACTTAGAGAATGGGTTGGATGGAAATAAAGGTATCCGACAAAGAACAGACTGAGTATTAACAAAAGGACAACTTGGCTAAAGGGCACTGCATTTCTCGTGTCGATAGGAGAAATTAAGAGCGATAGCCCTAATATGAGCCCAATGTTCGCTATATTTGATCCAATAATATTTCCTAAGATTAAACCTTTTGCTCCACTATTTATTGCGGCAATTGATGTAAAAAGCTCAGGTGCAGAAGTCGCAATTGATACAATGGTTAATCCTACTACCACACTTGGTATACCAATGGCTTGGGCAATGTTTGATGAATGATCGCTTAGCAGATCCCCTCCTTTAGTCAGTAAGTAAAAACCAACGACCATGGAAAGAATCAGAATTGCGATAAATAAGGACGGTGATTCGTTTTGAAAAGAGGAGCAAGAAGAAGTTAAAAAATGATACATAAAATAATGTTTTCAAAAGGGTGAGTTTTACTCTTTAGAACGCAAGGAGAATCGCTATGATATTTTCAACACTTGACATATCGAGATATTCCCACATCTTGCGTGCCTTCTTCTCTATTTCCAACGCGTACCATGAACCAAGCAGAAAAGCTCAAGGACACCTTGAATCTTCCTAAGACTGATTTTCCAATGCGAGCTAATGCAGTGGAAAGAGAACCTATTCGGTTGGAGCATTGGGAGAACCAGGGGATTTATCAGAAAATGCAGGACAGAAATGCCGAGAATGAGGCTTTCATCCTCCATGACGGCCCTCCATTTACCAATGGTGATGTGCATGTTGGCACAGCACTTAATAAAACTCTTAAGGATGTACTATTGCGCTATAAGAGTGCCCAGGGGTACCGTACCCCTTATGTGCCTGGTTGGGATTGCCATGGTTTGCCCATTGAACACAAGGTGAGTAAGTCATTGAGGAAAGAGAAAAAAGAGTTTGATAGCCTTTCTTTACGTCAAGCTTGCCAGGAGTTCTCCAAGGGGTACATCGAAACTCAACGAGCACAGTTTAAACGACTTGGTGTTCTCGCCGATTGGGATAGCGAGTACAGAACCATGAACGGGGATTACGAAGCGGAGATCCTTCGTACATTTGCAGAATTTGTAAAGAAAGGTTTGGTATATCGGAGCAAAAAGCCTGTTTACTGGTCAATTCCGTGTCGAACTGCATTAGCTGAGGCAGAGATTGAATATCAGGATCATATCAGCCCGTCTATTTATGTTCCTTTCCGCTTAGTTGAAAATCACTTGGAGACGGAGACGGAATCCAGCATTGTCATATGGACAACAACTCCATGGACATTGCCGGCAAATTTAGCAATCGCAGTACACCCTCGGGAATCTTATGTCGAAATTATTTGCTCGGGTAAATCCTATTGGGTGGTGGATGCACTTTCTGAAAGCTTTATTTCTGCCTGTGGCTTTGAAAATTATGAAAAGGGGCGCAGCGTATTAGGTACTGACATGGTTTCATGGGTAGCAAAGCATCCATTTATTGACCGAATGAGCCCGGTGGTCTCTGCTGAATATGTTACAACCGAATCCGGGACAGGCTGTGTTCATATTGCACCGGGTCATGGATTAGATGACTACCTTACAGGGTTACAGAATAATTTGGATGTATATTGTCCTTTGGATGATAATGGATGCTATGTGGATGATGGAATGATTCCACCTGCTTTAGTGGGTGTCTCCGTTTTAGAAAAGGCCAGTGGATGTCCTGCAAATCAAGCGGTCCTTGAGATTTTAAGAAACTCTGGGAATTTACTTTCATTGGCTGATCACCCACATCAATACCCACATTGTTGGCGCAGTAAAACTCCTGTAGTTTTCCGTGCAATGGATCAATGGTTTGTTGCGTTGGACAAGGATGGATTACGAGATCAATGCATGACGGAAGTTCAGTCAGTTAATTTTACTCCCGACTGGGGAAAGAACAGGATTCATGGATTTCTGCAATCCCGTCCTGATTGGTGCATTTCGCGCCAACGCTCATGGGGGGTGCCAATTCCCGTTTTCTATGATGATGAAGGAAATCCTTTGCTCGATGAAAAGCTCATATTAGGGCTGGCTGATAAAATTGAAAAACTTGGAACTGATGCCTGGTTTTCGCTTTCCGAGGATGAGTTATTGGAAGGTTTGGATATTCCGGATGAGTGGAAGGGGAGGGCTTTAAAAAAAGGTACAGATACTTTAGATGTATGGATTGATTCGGGCTGTAGTCACCGCGGAGTATTAAAAAATAACGAATCCCTTAATTGGCCGGCTGACCTATATCTAGAAGGAAGTGATCAGCACCGAGGATGGTTCCAAAGTTCATTGTGGACGAGTATGATTGCATATGGAAGTGCTCCATACAAAAGAGTGCTGACACACGGGTTTGTGGTCGATGGTAACGGAAGAAAAATCTCTAAAAGCGATGGGAAGCCTCAAACGGCTGACTCATATGTTAAAAAATATGGTGCTGATGTTTTAAGAATATGGGTATGCTCAGAGGACTTTAGGCGAGATATTCCTTTATCTGAAGAAATTCTCGGGCAGGTTGTTCGATCTTACAGGACGCTTCGAAACTCAATCAAATTTCAACTTGGTAATTTACATGATTTTTCCTTTGCCGAACATTCATTGCCGATTGAAAAGTTATCAATTATTGACCGTTGGGCACTGGGGCAGACAAATAGTCTAATCAAAGAGGTTACCGATGCCTTTGAGGTTTATGAGTTCCATCGCGGGGTTCAAGCACTCAACAGATTTTGCTCGAATGTACTTTCCTCAACCTATCACGACATCATTAAAGATCGTCTTTATACTCTTCACCCAGATGATGAAAAAAGAAGATCCACGCAAACTGCATTACATTTAATTTTTGAGTCGTTGATTCGAATTCTTGGTCCCATGGCACCCTTTACTGCTGATGAGGCTTGGTCCTATCATAAATTTAATGGAGATTTAGGGAAAGATGCACTTGTCTTACAACCTTGGCCAAAAGTTCAGCAAGATTGGAATCAAGGGAATGAACTGATAGATGCTCAGTTAATCTTGGACTTTAAGGAATCCTTGGTTAATGATTCCCTTGAAGCACTTCGTGCAAAAAAAGAAATTGGACAGTCTCTGGAGGCAGAAATCGAAATTCATATGCCGGTAAACGACCCAAGATTTAAAACTTTTCAAAAACGGTTGGATGATTTGGCTGAAATTTTCATCGTTTCTCAAGTTGTTTTTGTTGAAATTTCTGAAGATGCTCAATTTCAACTCGTTTGCAGACATGCTAAAGGCAAAAGGTGTCCGAGGAGTTGGCGCTGGGTGCCAGATCTCGTTCCTGTCGAGCCTTGGGGTGAAGTTTCGCCTCGATGTGCTGAAGTACTTGCCAAGCTTGCTTAAAAAATTAACCTAGTAAAATCTTCCAAATATGACAAAGAAACCTAAATCTGTAAAAGCTACAAAAAGCAAAATTGTACCTTCTGAAAAAGCATCGGAAAAGGATGCTGTCGTAAAGACAGGTAAGCGAGGCAGACCAAGGAAGGTAAAGGCAGCTGAAACAGATCTTGATGAAATTAAACCAAAGGCAACTCGGGCGTCAAAAAAGAATGCAACTGCTGCAAAGGATGATACAAAACCTAAAAGACGGGGACGTAAGCCCAAGGAGAAGCCAGATTCTGAAGT
Organism: Opitutales bacterium; assembly: GCA_965660135.1. GTDB lineage: Bacteria > Verrucomicrobiota > Verrucomicrobiia > Opitutales > Seribacteraceae > Seribacter. Next base: position 6,106 of record CBFHYW010000038.1, on the reverse strand, counting down.
AGAGATAAAAGTGCGCGAAATTGTAAAAAAAACTCAAGCAAAGTCTTCAAAATCTGAAGCTAAGAAAGAGAGTGCAACTTTTAGTCTAGATGATGTAAGGGGTATTTTAGCGAAAAGAAAATCGGATGCAAAGGTTTCCAAGGTAAAGCGAAAAAAAGAAGAAGCGAAATTAGAAAGTCCAGTTTCAGCGCCGAAGAAGAGCACCAAGTCAGTAAAAGTAAAAAAAGTGCAAACTGCTTCGATCGATGATATTTTGGGATTTGGTTCTTCTACAGAACCTACGAGACCGATTCGGAATGAGTCAAAAGTACCGAAGGAATGGCAGTCATATTATTCCGACTTAATGAGTTTGAGGAATTCACTCAAGGGTGCTCTTGGTCAGCGTTCAAGTGAAACTCTGGGTGCTTCTGCTCGAGAATCTTCTGGTGAACTCTCAATCAATTCTTCTGATTCAGGAACAGAAACCTTTAACCGGGATGTTGCTTTATCTATGGTGGCCTCTGAGCAAGAGGCTTTGGAGGAAATTGAAGATGCAATTGACCGAATATTTGATGGAAGTTTTGGAGTTTGTCAGGAAACCAAAAAACCGATTAAGAAGGCCCGTTTAAAGGTGGTGCCTTTCACTCGCTTCTCTCTTGAGGGACAAACACAATACGAGCAAAGAAATCGCAAAGACCGGGATGTGGGCGGTGGAATTTTTGCGACTATTTCTGATTCCACAATGGGGGAAGATAACTAGGGGAAGGTCCACACTTTACCTAGTATAAATTCTGTGTTCTATTTGCGCTTTTGGCTTTTCTTTCTCTTGATTTGGGTACCTGATCTTATTACTAAAGCATGGGTAGTTAATAACTCCTCGGAGTTAAGAAATTCTCCGATTGTTGTTTTGGATTGGATTAAGGGGCATGAAACTTTTTTGGAGTTTACTTATGTTACCAATCCTGGTGCAGCATGGAGTATGTTTTCCGATTATCCTCAAGTTTTAACCGTTGTTGCTGGGGTTGCTTTGTTAGCAATCTTCGTTTTTAGAAGACAGCTCGAGCTTGATAAACGACCCGTTCAAATCATTTTTGGGATGATTTGTGGAGGAATTGCGGGTAATTTGTGTGACCGTATTTTTCGAAGTCCAGCGGAGGTTGTTGATTTTATCGATGTTTTTATTCCCTTCGTTAATTATGATTACCCGGTTTTTAATATTGCAGATTCGGGAATTTTTATTGGGGCTTTTGGATATTTGATTTTAGGAATACAGGAAACGAAGAGAGCAAAAAACCAGGAAGATGCTAAAGCCTCGATTAACTGACCTAGTTAAGTTACTCAATATTTAGGGATTGCTCCCTCATCTTTTCAACTTCGGTTCGAGCATCTAAGGCATGCCTGGTACATTCTGTGCGAGTAGATTTTGAACAAAATGTATTCAGTTCTCTAGAAATTTCTTGGAGAATAAATTCAATCTTTCTACCGATTGAACCCTTTATTTCCAGAGTATCTGTCATTTGAACGAGGTGACTTTTGAGCCGGGTGATTTCTTCAGAAATATCTGATTTTTCTGCAAAAATTGCAATTTCTTTGAGTACTCGATCATCATCCTGTTCCAGGGATAATCCTGATTTCCTAAGGCGTTCAAGTAATTTTTCCTTATACTCGTCAGCCATTCCTTCTCCTTTTTTTTCAATTTGAATTATAAGCTTCTTAATTCGCAGAATTCTTTCAACCAGATCATCTTTAATTGCGGAGCCTTCATTCTCTCTCATCTCTGCCAAGGAATGACTTGCTTCTCCAAGTGTCGTTAGAAGAGCGTCACTTATTTCCTCAAGCGGAGGAAGTTCAGTTTCATTTTTTCTTAGGTTAGAAAGCTGTAAGATTAATTCGGGGGTTATCACAAAATCTTCCTGCTTTTTATTAAGAAAATTTTTTAATCGATCCAGGTCTTTTTCAATTAATGATTGATTTGAAAGAATACCCTCTTGAATTTCTGGGTTTTTTACAAGCGACAGGGCCACGCGGATTCTTCCCCTTTCAAAGAAAGATTTAATGTACTTGGTGGCATCGTATTCAAATTTTTGCCACTCTTTGGGTGCAGAAACAACAACTTCAAGATGCCTTTTATTAACGGACGAAATCTCAATAACTATTGAAATATCTTCATGGTTAATGGAAGCCCTTCCATAACCAGTCATACTGTTCATGACGGTTTAGTTAATTCAGTATTTTGCCCAAGAAGGCGAGCTACCTCCATTGCGTCTTTGTCTCCTCTACCACTTAGATTAACACAAATAATTTTATCTTTTCCCAGTTCACTTGCTCTTCTGAAGGCATGTGCAAGGCCGTGTGAGGTCTCTAGGGCAGGAAGTATTCCTTCTCTGGATGAAAGTGTTTGGAATGCCTCTAGAGCTTCACCATCACTCACATTGGCGTACTCTATTCGGTTACGATCCCGATAAAAGGCATGTTCCGGACCAATCGCAGCGTAATCTAAACCTGCAGATACCGAATGTGTCTGGTTGATTTGGCCATCCTCATTTTGTAAGATCCATGTTTTACATCCCTGAAGGATTCCCAGCTTTCCTCCTTCAAATCGAGCGGCGTGTTCACCGTCATCGAGAGATCGCCCGCCTGCTTCAACACCAATTAATCGAACATTTTCTTCTTCTAAAAAATCAAAGAAAAAACCTATTGCATTACTACCGCCACCCACGCAGGCAATCATTTCATCAGGTAGCTTACCTTCTCGTTCAATAAACTGTCTTTTTGTTTCCTCTCCAATGATTCGGTGAAAATCCCTCACCATTCCAGGGTAGGGGTGTGCTCCTAATGCTGAGCCTAATATGTAATGAGTGGAACGAATATTTGTTACCCAGTCTCGCATCGCTTCATTAATTGCTTCTTTCAAGGTTTTGCTGCCAGACTCAACACCCCGTACTTCAGCTCCGCTCAATCTCATTCGAAAAACATTGAGTGCTTGCCTTCGCATATCTTCTGCTCCCATGTAAATAACACATTCAAATCCGAAATGAGCACAGACTGAAGCGGTTGCGATTCCATGTTGCCCAGCACCTGTTTCGGCAATGATTCTCGTCTTCCCCATTCTCTTTGCTAACAAGGCTTGGCCAAGTGCATTATTAATTTTATGTGCACCAGTATGAAGTAAATCTTCTCTTTTTAAATAAATCTTTGCTCCTCCAAGTTTCTTGGTCAATTGTTCGGCAAAATAAAGTTCCGTTGGTCTGCCTGCAAAGGTTTTGAGAAGACTTGCCAATTCGTTTTGAAAAAGAGTGTCATTTTTTGCCCTCACATAAGAATCATTAAGCTCGCGCAATGGATGCGAAAGAGTTTCTGGAACAAAAGACCCTCCATATGGGCCAAATTTGCCTTTATGATCAGGAAGAGAGAAACGATCTAATTTATTTGTTTCGACGGGGATTGATTCGGTAGAATTTATCATAAGAAAAATATTGTATAATATTATCATTAGGCTTTGCTTGGGACAACCCAAGAAGTTATTCAATATTAATTCTAGTCTATGGCAAAAAAGATAGCACCTGTAATTATTGTGCCAGCAAGGCTGGCATCTGTTCGTTTTCCGAGGAAGTTATTAGCTGATGCTGGCGGCAAACCCCTGATTATACGGACGGCCGATCGCCTGCGTGAGCAGGTTCCAGAATTTGATCTGTATTTTGCAGTTGATGGCACAGAATTACTTACCGTTCTGGAAGATGCAGGTTACAATACAATTCTAACCGAGCCTTCTCTTACTTCAGGAACTGATCGCATAGCCCATGCCAATCAAGTCTTGAAAAGAGATTTTGTAATTAATGTTCAGGCTGATGAACCCCTGGTTACAAGATCGCACATCCTTTCACTTGAGAAATCACTATCAAAAAACGGAGTTTCGATTTCTACACTCGCATCCGTTTTTCAATCAGAGGATGATTTCCATGATGTGAATCAAGTTAAAGTAGTAATTGGAGATGATGGAAATGCATTGTATTTTTCTCGTGCTCCAATTCCATTTTCTAGAGAAGAGGATATCCGGTGGACTAGTTGTAGTGGAGGGCAGCGCCATGCATACAAGCACATGGGGCTGTACGGATATAGAAAAGAATTTCTCGATGATTTTCTTTCCAGCACAGAAGGGGATCTTGAAAAACTTGAAAAACTTGAACAGTTGCGGGCCTTGCAGCGAGGGTTTGAAATTGCAGTGGAAATTGTTGAGGGTATTTCCATTGGGGTTGATGTACCCGAGGATCTCTTAAAAATAAACTTTTCTTAAGCTTTTTATTTTGAAAAATAGTAAAGTAATTAATCGACATTACTTTTTGCAACTAGGGTTAATGACTCTATTGATATCTGTAATCTTAGTAGCCGTCCTTTTGTATGGTAATTTGGTTAAACACGATGAATACCTACTGCAGGCGTTGTCTATTTCTCCCAATACATTCTTGCATCTGTGTGCTCTTTTAATTCCCTATGCACTGTCATTTGCATTACCATTTGGGTTTGTTTTAGCCCTTTTGCTTTGTTACGGTAAATGGTCTTCAAGTAATCAAATCTTGGCCTTGCGCTCGTTGGGGCAGGGTGTTTTATCATGGGGAAAGCCGGGTTTCTTTCTCTCCCTGATCGTTTCTATTTTCTCTCTCTATACTTTTTTACAATGGGGACCTGAAAATAGAGCAAAATTTGATCAAGAGAAATCAAAAGTATTATGGAGCAATATAAATACCCTTTTGAATACGGAGAAAGAGATTGAATTCGTGCTTAATCCAGATTCTGGAAATATTACAAATAACAATTTAGCTTCTTTTTCAGATGAACCTATTCATCGGGTCTCGCTTTCAGTTGGAAAAACGGAGGAAAGTTGCTGGCATAATGTGCGATTTTTACTCTTTGGGGAGAATGATGATGGGGAGAATGATGAATTACTTCGTATTGTAAATGCCAAGAGCGTTCTGGTGGACAGATCTCCCGATCATTCAAAGTTAATATTGTTCCTTAAAAATGTTGATTTGGAATCTGCCCAAGATGATCGTGAAGAACAAAATGTTTTCGTGTCTTTTGAGGAATGGAATCAACCATTAGTTTTTGACCTGAATTTTGGAAACCAAGAAATCAATTTGAAGAGAATTGGCTTTTTCAAACTTTTAGATTTATCAAAGTCTGACCAGGAAGAAAGTGTGCAAGCAAAAGTTTTGCTTCAGAAAAGTTTTGCACTTGGATCTTCATCTTTTTTTCTATCTTTAGTTCTTCTTCCACTTTCCATTACCAAAGGGCGTAAAGAAAGTATATCTAATTTAGCCATTGGTATCTTTATTTCCATTCTTTACTACGCAACTGTAACATTTTTTGAAGAATTTTCTATTATATATACCACTCCAAGCTTAATTTGGATTCCTAACGCAGCCTGTTTCATTATTGGATCTTATTCTATCTATAAATTCGAGACACCTAATCGCTAATTCCCACAATTATTGAACTATTTCATTGTTTTATTGATAATTTTTAAAAAAAACTTCCAATTGGCACAAATTATTTTGAAAAAACATTTCAACTTCATGTAATATTTACTTGAATAGTGCTAAGTACTATTAAGCCCTCTACAATTAATCACAGAAAATTATGAATAACGCCCGTATCGCATATTGTATTTGCACAATCATTTTCTTTATCCCTTTTATCTCGAATGCCGCATCGAATGTCGGGGGAGTTTCAGGGTCATTAACCACAACGATACAGGCAGGTACAATTTCAACTCCCTCTTATTCTGTTGTAACTGCTGGAATTGCTGGAGAGGCTGTATATGTTGGCCAAGTTGAAAGTTCAACCTCCACTACAATTTCTTTCGAATCTTCTTCAGATTCTAGTGAGGTAACAGTCCATCCTTTTGTGTCAGGAGTTTTTAATTCTTCGATAATAACTCCAGTTTTGACAGCATCTCTTTCAGGTGCTGGTGTTGGTTCCATTGCAATTACTTACGCTGGTACCGGCTTTACCACAGCCCCTGAATTAATTGTTGATTATCCGACATCAGGTGATGATCAAGCAACCGCGACATGTACAATATCAAGCGGTTCGATTAATGGAATAACTATTACGAATGCTGGTTCAG
>CBFHYW010000037.1:0-13226 GCA_965660135.1 Opitutales bacterium | reverse complement strand
TTAAACGATGTTCAGTACTCTCCTTCAGGTAGACCATTCACAGTTGCCCATGATGGTAAACCATTGTTTGATGTTCTGGCGTAATTTACCGAATTTATAATGGCAGGTCGTAAGGTTCTCATCCTTTCGCTTCTTTTCAGTTTTCTGCTCTCTTTATGGGCAGAGGAACCATTTCGTGTCTTCACTACCTCTACTGGACAAGCCTTTAGCGGTAAACTGATTAGCTATGAGGGGCAAACTTTCTATCTTAAAGGTAAAGATAATAAGCTTTATCCGGTTCAATTTAAGCAACTATCAGCCAACGATCAAAAATACCTAATTAAGGTTGCTCAATCTGGAACTGTACCAAAAGGAGACCCTCGTTTGCTAAAAAAGGATACCCCGGAGAACGAGCCCTCGCCTACCCCGTCAGGCGATTCAACTCCCGATAAAAATGCCCCTGTAAAAGAAGAGATTGTTGTAAAACCTTTAACTAAGCCTAAACCAAAACTAAGAGCGGGATCATTTTTTGCATATAAGCCTGTAAATCTGGGACAAGACCCAAGCTTAGCTGTTGAAAACACGGTCTCTGCTATTCCCGGACCAGACGAACCCGTGGATTTTACAAATCATGTCCTACCTATACTGGACGAGCGTTGCTTTAGTTGCCACAATGCGCCATACGAAAAAAATGGAAGAACAATTCACCCGAAGGCAGGCCTTCGACTTGATACTCATGAATGGGTAATGAAAGGGAATTTAGACAATACCGTCGTCGAAGCAGGAAACCTAGAAGATAGTTATTTGTACGAAGTAATTACCCTAGATGAAGAAGATGACATGTTCATGCCGCCTAAAGGTGGAGCCCTTACTACTGAGCAAATTGATATTATAAAAAGATGGATCGTGGAAGGGGCAAAGGCTTCAGCGGGGGGAGGAGAGGCTATTTCATCTGACATGAGTAAAGGTGTTAGTTTCCACCAGCATATCTTCCCCCTGATCGAGGAGCGATGCTTGGACTGCCACAGTGAACCTTATGTAAAAAATGGTAGAACGATTCACCCCAAAGCCGGCCTTCGTCTCGACACTTATGAAGCGATTATTGAAGGAAACTTGGATGGCACGATTATTGAAAAAGGAAATGCGGAAGAAAGCACGTTATACGCCGTCATTACACTTGATTCAGACGATCCCGAAATCATGCCTCCGAAAGGTGACCCACTTACCGAAGACGAAATTAACATGTTCAAACAATGGATCACAGAAGGAGCAAAAGAAAACCCGACTGATACCTTTGCAAAACCGAAAGAAGAAAATGTTGCTATGGCTCCAATTGATGGAAATAATGAAGAATCGATAGTGGAGAAATTGGCAAAACGCTTGAAAGCACCATCTAAACCACAAATGGCAGCAGCTCAAAAATCTGGTGCTTTAGTTACCCTACTTTCTATGAGACATTCTATGGTAAGAGCTGAATTCTCATCCGGTCCAAATTTAATAAAAGACGATGCAATCGGTGCACTTTCTTCGATAAAAAACAATATATCCCATCTTGATTTATCTAGAACCTCCATTACAGACAGTGTTCTTGGTGAAGTGAAAAAATTTAACAATTTAACATGGTTAAACTTAAAAAATACCTCGGTCACAGATCGTGGAGTTGAAAATCTAAGCAAAATGCCCTACTTGACATATTTGAACTTAGTAAGTTCAAAAGTTTCTGATAATAGTGTTGCTACACTAAGCTCACTAAAAAGTTTAGAGGAAATATATCTCTGGAACTCAGGAGTAACCAAAAATGGTATTGAGCGTTTGCGTAAGGCTCTCCCTGATACGAAAATTTCATTTTGAACTAAAGCTTTAGCTTGCCTTGTTCTAAATTCCAGCTCAGGGATAGGTTTATAATATAAATCGTATATATTAATTAATATTCCTAAGTAATGCCAACAAAAGCAAAAAAACGCACTCAGGTCTCTGTGGCATTAAACGAACAGGAGAAAGCAGTATTGACAAAGCAGTCATTTAGGCAAAATCGCTCGGTTTCTCAAATCATGCGTTTTGCTATAAAGAGATACTTGGATGGAGTTGAAAACTCATACATGAAGCCTATTGAAGAAGATTCGGTTGAACAAATATTCTTAAAACTAGGTTCTCAATTAGCAAAAAATGCAGATATTCTCTTTGCGTTAGAAACGATTTTACTTGAAGCAGAAATTAGAGATAACTTTCTTTCAATATCCTATTTTTCTGACAATGCCACTGCAATTACAGGCTACGATAAGTACGATCTTTTGGATCCGGATTTTCTCATCTCGCGTATTCACCCAGATGAAAATGCTGAAAGCATTTTTGAATTTGTTAAAAACAAGGAGTCATGGGAACACCAGTTTCTATTTAAAAAACCTCATGGGGAATATTCAAAGACTCGAATATCCTTTCGTGTATCTAAAGATGATAGAATTTTAGCAACCTGGCAATTTCTGACTCCTTAAAATTCCTTCTGCAGTTGCGGAAACCTTCTAAATGAAATAGAAAGAAGCTCGTGATACAAAAACTTCTGCAATTCTCATTTCATTCCCTCTAGGTGAAAATTTCCCCAATTGGCATTTGTTCCCTCAGAAATAGCCTGATTAAAATATGTCGATAAAGATTAAAGAAATCAGGAATGATTTTCCAATACTTAGCCAATTAAACCGTGGAAAACCATTGGCTTATCTAGATAATGCTGCCTCTTCGCAAAAGCCAAAGTGCGTAATTGACGCTTTGTCAAAATACTACAAAAAACAAAACTCTAATGTTCATCGTGGTGTCTATGCTCTCGCAGAAGAAGCTGAAAACGAGTATCGAATGGCTCGTCAAACAATCGCCAATTGGCTGAATGTGGAATCCGAAGAAATCATTTTTGTGCGTGGTGCAACCGAAGCACTTAATTTAGTCGCTCAATCTTTTTCTAAAAAATATCTAATAAAAGGTGACTCTGTGATACTCAGTCAAATGGAGCACCATGCCAATATTGTCCCATGGCAGATGATCGCAGAGGAAAAAGGGTTAAGGGTTAAAGTTGCTCCAATCAATCACGATGGTTCGTTAAATAGGAAAGAATTGAGCAATTTATTATCCGATGAAACTTCAAAGGTTTTATCGATTTGTCATATTTCAAATTCACTGGGAACGATCAATCCAATCGAGGAAATAATTAGCGAGGCCCACGAACATGGTGTTCATGTTGTAGTGGACGGAGCTCAAAGCGTCCCCCATACAATTCTAGATTTAAAAAAAATGGACTGTGATTTCTTTGCGTTTTCTGGACACAAAGTTTTTGGTCCAATGGGCATTGGCGTATTATATGGCAAAAAAGAATTGCTTGCTGAAATGCCACCCTACCAAGGCGGCGGAGATATGATTGACCAAGTAAGCTTTAATGGTACCACTTTTGCCCCCCACCCCCAACGATTTGAAGCTGGCACCCCGAATGTAGCTGGGGCCATTGGATTAGCGACTGCTCTTCATTACTTAGAGGGGCATGATTTATCGGCTCTTGCTGAATATGAGAGTACCCTTCTTCACTATGCCCAAAGTGGTCTGAAGGAAATCCCTGGCCTTACCATTCATGGAACTACTAAAGATAAAGCCGCAGTTATTTCATTTTCAATTGAAGAAGTGCACCCGTATGACCTCTCAACCTTACTTGATAGCGAAGGCATTGCTATTCGCACTGGTCATCATTGTTGCCAACCCTTGATGGAAGTGCTCGGAGTACAATCAACTGCCAGGGCATCATTCGCATTTTACAATACACTTGAAGAAGCTGAACGATTTGTTACTGCAGTTAAAAAATCAGTGGAGATTCTAAAATAGTTAATTTCTGTTCCGAATTTATTGAGGAGTATTATTCTTTAAACCAAGGTGAACGGGCATTTTTAGCTATTTCCAAATCAAGGTGGAGCATTCTCTTCTCTAATTTCAACACCAATTCTTCATTTTGTGTGGCTAAGTTATTGGTCTCGCCCAAATCGTTCTCTAGATCAAAAAGAAATATTTCCCTTTTACCCTGTGTCTTACCTCTTTTTTTCTTGATAAGTAATTTCCATTTTCCCTGCCGAATCCCTTCCACCTCTCCTCGCGAAGTGTAGTGTATAAACTCTTTCCTCTTCGATTTTCCCTTACCAGTCAGTAATCCAGTTGCATCAATTCCATCGATTTTCTTTCCTTTAGGCAGAGGTTTGCCCGTAATCGAGGCAAAAGTTGGCAGTAAATCAATCGTTCCCATCAATTCATTACATACTGTATCAGCAGGAATACCAGGCCCACGCATAACACAGGGTACTCTTTGCCCCCCCTCAAAGGTTGTACCCTTCCCATCACGTAATGGCCCGGCAGATCCACCATGATGACGAAAGGACAGCCAAGGCCCGTTGTCAGTTGTATAAATTACATAAGTACTGCTTGCGAGATTTAGCTGATCAATGACCTTCAGCAATCTTCCGACTTCAGAATCAATGTGTTCGATAGTATTGATGTAAGCGTTTTTAGGGTCAGGATCACGAATCTCATCAGGAACATAAAGGGGAATATGAGGCATTGAATGAGGAAGATAAATAAAGAAAGGCTTCGCTTTATTTGCTTTTATAAAATCTATAGATTTTTGAGTATAGCGTCTGGTAACAGTGCGTTGGTCAACCGGTAATTCAACAATCTTTTCGTCTTCGAATAAAGGCGTTTTCCATTTGGTAATGGTAGAATCAGGGTCATTCCATAAAATATCCATTCCATCAGCACCTCCCTTAGGTTTTCCTTTATTGTCAGGATGATTCATATCGTTTGAATACGGAATTCCAAAATAAGTATCAAATCCGTTTGATGTGGGAAGAACTTCTTTGTGATGCCCAAGATGCCATTTACCAAAGCAGGCAGTCGAGTAGCCAATAGACTTAAAATGATCAGCCAGAGTGAATTCTTCTGGATTCAAACCTTTATTTGAGCTTGGGAATAAGACATGCTGATGCATTCCTACTCGCTTGGGGTAGCAACCTGTTAGCAAAGCAGCTCGTGATGGAGTACAAACCGGTGATGCCACCATAAAACTAGTAAAGCGCCTGCCTTCTTTGGCCAATTGGTCAATGTGAGGGGTTCTGATCTTCTCAGAGCCGAAACAGCTCAAGTCTCCATACCCCTGATCATCGGCGAAAATGATAATTACATTGGGGCGAGATTTATCTGCAAATACCAAAAGGCAAAAAAATGAAAGAAGACCAAAATTTAAAAAAACTAACTTTTTCATAGATTTCGATGTATTACATTCAACATTTTATTAATCAAGGTGGAAAGTAAATCTTCGAACAATTAATTTTATCCACTTGAGTGGATTTACATGTTTATCTTAGAGTTTGATAAGCATCACCTAATTCATCGAAAATTAAAATTACTATAATGAAAATCTGTTTAATAATTACCACTGTAATATTTAGCCAACTCTCGCTATCTGCAAAGAAATCAAATTTCTCAAGTCAAACAATTGATATCGGACTAGTGGTTTCAGATATTAAAAAGTCTCTCAAATTTTATAAAGATGTCGTTGGGTTTAATGAAAAGGAAGGTTTTAAGGTAACCGGAGATTTCCCACGAAAAGTTGGGCTAACAGACGGTGCTGCTTTAACTATCAGCGTACTTTGTTTAGGAGAGGATGAATCATGCACTAAATTAAAACTCATGCAAGTTAAGGGCAAAACGCCTACCAGGATTGTAAAACAACCATTCATTCATTCAATTGCAGGGCTTTCATACCTTACCATTTTTGTGAATGATGTCGATAAGGTCCTCAACAATGCAAAAGCCAATGGCTATCAACCATATGCACAAAGCCCGCAAATTTTACCAGAGGGTTTACCGCAAGATGTTTGCCTACTTATGCTTAAAGATCCGGATGGAAATTTTGTCGAAATTGTTGGTCCTTTATCCAAAAAACTGAGGTAAATCCGATCGGTTCAAAAATTAGTTAATTGCTAAATTATTCCTACATTTGGTCTTCGACCATTGTCAGGTTTTGATTTTTTAGGTAATACACAAATTTCTTTTAGTTGTATGCAGTATGAGGTATGCGCCAGAACCAATTATTTGAGGAACTGCAAGTACAAGTAAGAGTACATTTTTACCTAAAATTTATTTAAATCTAAACTTGGCATAAGATGTGCAAATTGTTAAAATCATCAGTTTTAAATTTATTTTCATACATCATGCATGTTTACAATAAACATTAAAAAAAGTCTCAAATTTGAGACTCTCCTACATTATACTATAATATACATCTCCTAACATTACATTTTAAACCTGGCGGACAAAACAATGAATAACACAAACAAACCTTGGAGAAAAGGAAGAGGTTTCAATGGCAATGACCATGAGAATTTTAATTCAAACGGTCATAATAATAATAATTTAAATCACGAACCCTACAGAGGGAGTGACTTAACCAGTATCTTATTTTTAAGTAAAAGAGGAATGTCCCGTGCCCCTCTAGCGAGAGAGATGATGAGGTCACTCTTCGAGGGAACCCAACTTTTCGGTCGAATTCGAACATCTTCTCGTGGAGTGACACAAGCATATGACCAGTGTCCAGTAGATGCAAGAATGGGAAAATATTCTTCTCAACTAGGTTACTTCCTACAGGGATTCTCTCGCTTCGCTACAATTCCAGATCTAGCTAGTGCTGACATCATCATAACCTTGGATCAGGAAAGCGAAGAATTTGTTACTATCCATAAGTCTTTTCTTCGTGGTGTAACAAGACCTATAGGAAGCTTTTTTGCAACTGGTAGCAATCCATACATACCTGATCCTTATGAACGTGGGGACGACGAAGATGTCGATAATCATTACGATCAAATTGTATCTTCAATCGAGTTTGGTTGTTCGAAGCTTCACGCCCTCTTACCTTCCTTAATTTCTTAAACTTCCAACCAGTTGGTATATCCAACTGCCAATTCTCTTTTGTGAGTACTCTTCATCTGCGTGTGTATATGATTGACTAAAAACCGTTTACAATGTTTAATGTTTTTAGTGGTGGCGTGGTTTAAGTATTATTTTTGGAATTAATCAGCTTTGCTATAAATTTCATTCGGTAAGCATTCCCTACTTTCAATCAACATTTACTCATTAAAGTAGGTGGACACTTTTGTACGTATCCGGCGTTCGGGGGTTATAAATCTTTCCGGATATTTCTATGAAAACTATTATCGCCCAAAAACTCGGTCTATCGACTAAACCTGCAACACTTAAAGGTTGCTTTAACGAATACAGTGAAGACATAAAAAAAGCCCTAATTGAGCAGGCTTATACAACGCCTACCCCAATTCAGGAAAAATGCATGCGTCCAATTTCAGAAGGTAAAGATGTAATTGGTATCGCACAAACTGGAACTGGAAAAACAGCTGCATTCTCGCTACCTCTCCTGGAAAGAATGATTGCCAACGATCGTCAGTTTAAAACCAGGAATCCAAAAGTATTAATTCTTGCACCCACCAGAGAATTAGCTTCTCAAATTGGTGAAAGCATTGAGAAATATGGAAAGAACCTGCCATTTCGCCACACAGTAATTTTTGGTGGAGTGGGACAAAAGCCTCAGGTCAATGCCTTACGAAGAGGGATTAATATTTTAGTCGCCACTCCAGGTCGACTGATCGATTTAATGGATCAGGGACATGTTCATTTAGAAGAAGTTTCTTGCTTCATTTTAGATGAAGTCGACCGCATGCTTGACATGGGCTTTATTCACGCAATACGTAGGATTCTCCAGGTAGTGCCCAAAGACAGACAAACTTTATTTTTCTCTGCAACTATGCCCCCGGCTATGGAAAAACTTGCACTTTCCATGGTCAGAAAAAACCCAGTTCGAGTAGCAATTGCACCGAAGGAACCTGCCGTAGACCGAATTAAACAATCCCTTTTTCGTGTTCCCAAAAACAACAAAATAAATCTTCTACTTAAACTTTTTGAAAACGACGATTTGAAAAAAGTGGTAGTATTTACTCAAATGAAACACATGGCTAATCGAGTGGCCAAAAAGTTACAATCCAATGATGTCTCCTGTGCGGCAATCCACGGCAATAAGAGCCAAGCCGCTCGAACCAAGGCACTTCAAGAATTTAAAAGTGGATCATCCCGTGCTTTAATCGCAACGGATGTCGCTGCCCGAGGATTGGACATTAATAATGTATCTCATGTTATCAACTTTGACTTACCTGTTGAAGCAGAAACCTATGTTCATCGGATCGGCAGAACTGCTCGTGCTGGGGCAGAAGGAGAAGCGTACTCTTTTTGTGGAAAGGACGAAGTTGATCAGTTAAAAAGTATAGAAAAGCTGCTCCGTAAACCAATCCCTGAACAAGAAACTCCCGACCTTCCAAAAGTGGAGAGTAGAGGAGAAGAATTTTCAAACAGAAGGAGACCCCCACAAAGAAGGTTTTCAAGAAAGCCCAATTCAAATAATTCATCACCATCCAAAGGCGGCCAGAGAAACCGTTCCAGAAATCGGCATTAGTACACTTAAATTTACAGTCTAAATTTTTATTCCTCGCATAATTTGATAGACGCCATTGCTGTAGATAGCTTCTTCAGTCTATTTACTTTCTTTTATTAATTGAAACATAGCTGTTAATTAGTACTTTCTGATCATTTAGTTTTTCATAATGAGCTTGATCTGTAAATCGATTGTAAATAGCCAAATTTTTCAAAGAGTTATCATCTTAACAATCCTGCTTGCGGGTGTTGTCGTGGGTGTCCAGACCTTTAAAGGTTTTGCGAGCGAAAACGCCGAAGTTCTTAATATTTTAGATACGGTTATTTTAACCATTTTTGTTATTGAGGCAGCGTTAAAGATAATCGCAAAAGGAAATCGTCCTTTCGATTATTTTAAGAATCCATGGAATGTTTTTGATTTCACAATTGTAGCGGCTTGCTTACTCGAACCCATGATTCATGTAGGTGGAGATTTTCTACCCGTTCTTCGCTTAGCCCGGATTCTAAGAGTCCTGCGATTAGTATCAGCGATTCCTAAACTTCAACTTCTTGTAAGTTGCTTACTGAGAAGCCTGCCTTCAATGTTTTATGTCAGCATTCTTCTCTTCCTCCTGTTTTATATTTATGGAACAATGGCGGTGTTTCTCTATTCGGAAAATGACCCCATTCACTTTCGTAATCTTCAAACTTCTATTCTATCCCTCTTTCGAGTTGTCACTTTGGAAGATTGGACAGATGTGATGTACATCAATATGTATGGTTCTGATCAGTACGGCTACAGTACCAAAGATTTAACCCAATGGACTCCCAAATCCTCAGCATCGCCTCTTGGAGCGTCATTATTCTTCGTCAGCTTTGTACTCATTGGGACTATGATTGTTCTAAATTTAGTAATCGGTGTCATTATGAACAGCATGGACGAATCCAATACGGAAATGAAAATCAAACAAGAATTATTGCGTAGAAAAATAAATCCTGAACCCTTGCGGGATGGAATTTATGATTTACATCTGCAAATGGAAAAACTATCGGGAGAAATGGAAGTAATTAAAAAATTACTTGAGGAAAAAGAGTCTAAACACAGCTCATAAATATAATACCCAAATCACACCGCTTTTCTAACAAAAGTAATTAAATAAATTAAAATATTATTTATTTTTCTTAGCAGACAATAAGTTGGCTTTGCTTTTGCCAAATCGAAGCAAATCCTTCATAATCAAATATTACTTTAATAAAATGGCTGAAGAAGAAAAACAATACGACTTTCTCGCTATCGAGAAAAAATGGCAAAAGTTTTGGGAAGATGAAAATACTTTCCGTGCAGAAGACAACTCAGAGAAGGAAAAGTTTTATGCTTTGGACATGTTCCCCTACCCCTCGGGCGCAGGATTACATATTGGACATCCGGAAGGTTATGTCGCCTCGGATATTCTAGCACGCTATAAAAAGGCCTGCGGTTTCAACGTTCTTCATCCAATGGGTTGGGATGCATTCGGGCTACCTGCCGAACAATATGCAATTAAAACCGGCACCCATCCATCGGTTACCACTCAGACCAATGTCGATAATTTTCGACGACAGATTAAGAGTATAGGATTTGCAATTGATTGGGACCGGGAAATTAACACCACTGATCCTGGCTACTACAAATGGACTCAATGGATCTTTCTAAAACTTTTCCAGCGCGGATTGGCTTATGTAGATGAAAAACCAGTTTGGTGGTGCCCCAATTTAAAAGCAGTTCTTGCCAACGAAGAAGTCGTCAATGGTAAATCTGAGGTCGGTGGACATCCAGTTGAGCGCAGAAATCTAAGACAAGTCGTATTGCGCATCACCGCATATGCAGAAAAACTTCTTGAAGGGCTCGATGAACTGGACTGGCCAGAATCCACAAAACGCCAGCAAAAAGCTTGGATTGGGCGGTCCGAAGGGGCAGAGGTCCATTTTCAAATAGATGGTATGGAAGAAAAGCTGGAGGTGTACACCACCCGTCCAGACACTTTATTTGGTGCCACCTATATGGTTGTGGCTCCTGAGCACCCGCTTATCGAAAAACTGGTAATTCCAGAAAACAAAGATGAAGTAAAAGCCTACATTGAGTTAGCTGCAAAAAAAAGTGACCTCGACCGAACTGATCTCGCCAAGGACAAATCTGGAGTATTTACCGGTAGCTACTGCATCAATCCAGTAAACGGTGAAAAAGTTCCGGTCTGGGTCGCTGACTATGTGCTCATAACTTACGGCACCGGTGCAATTATGGCCGTTCCTGGACACGATGAAAGAGACTTTGAGTTTGCTGAAAAATTTGGGATTCCGATCAAGCGGGTAATCGCTCGTGTGGATAGAGATGAAGAAAAATCAAAGCTACCCTACCCCGGACAAGGAGTAATGGTTAATTCCGCCGAGTACGACGGGATGGAGGCCGATGAATGCAAAGCCAAAATAATTACTGATCTCGAATCAAAAGAGTTAGGAAAAGGCGCGGTGAATTATAAATTGCGCGATTGGATTTTTTCACGCCAACGCTATTGGGGCGAACCGATTCCCTTGGTTTGGGTATCCCGTGAGGATTTTGAAAAGGCCAAGGCCACTGAGGGGATTATTCGCGATCTCATACCCCATGAACCTGTGACATCAGATAAGGATGGCACAACTTTATATGCTCTGCCCATTCCCGCTTCTGAGCTCCCCTTAACATTACCAGAAGTGGAAAAATATCAACCATCCGGAACTGGGGAAAGTCCACTGGCCACAATTCCGGAATGGCTCAATATTTGGTACGATCTGAGCACCGGTCTTTCAATCCCGCAGAAAGAAGCGAAACCAAAGGGGGAAAATTGGGTGTCCGCAACCCGCGAAACCAATACCATGCCCCAATGGGCCGGATCTTGTTGGTATCACTTACGTTATCTTGACCCTAATAATACCGAGAACATTGTTGATTCTAATAAAGAAGCCTATTGGGGGGGGCCGGACTTTTACATTGGGGGAGCAGAGCATGCAGTCCTCCATTTACTCTACGCCCGCTTCTGGCATCGCTTCCTTCACGACGAAGGTGTTCTCGCACACCCTGAACCTTATAAAAAATTATTTCACCAAGGCTTAATTTTAGGAGAAGATGGGAACAAAATGTCCAAAAGTGTTGGGAATGTGGTCAGTCCGGATGTGGTTATTGATGCCTACGGTGCCGACTCACTTCGACTTTTCGAAATGTTTCTCGGACCACTGGAAGCAGTAAAACCATGGAGTGAGAAAGGAATTGAGGGCGTTCATCGATTTTTAAAAAAGGTTTTCAGGGAAGCAAATGCTTCTGAAAAACATTCAACTAGCGAGGAAAGCAATCCTGAAACCCTCCGGCTTTTGCACGAAACGATCCTCAAAGTAACGGACTCAATTGACGATCTGCGCTTCAATGTCGCAATCTCACAAATGATGATCCTCGCGAACCAGCTGCAAAAAGTAGAAAGCTTTTCTTTAGAGACCATAAAAACACTCCTGCAACTTCTTGCGCCTCTTGCCCCGCACCTATCAGAAGAACTTTGGCAGAAATTGGGAGGAGCTGATTCAATTGTTCATCAACCTTGGCCAATCGCTCGCAAGGAACTTTTGGTTAGCGATCAAATCACCATTGTTTTTCAAGTTAATGGCAAGCTTCGTGGAGAGGCAAAATTTGCCAAGGACGCGAGTAAAGATGAGATCATTTCCACTGCAAAAGAACATGAAAAAGTACTGGCATTCACCAATGGAAAAGAAATCGTGAAAGAAATTTATGTACCAGGTAAACTCGTCAACCTAGCAGTTAAAGGCTAGCCTACTATCAATGAGTCGTTTCTTACCCGACAATTTTGACGCAAGTAAATCGCTTGCTCTTATCGCGGGAAAGGGAACCTACCCTATCTTACTGGCAGAACGAGCTCGGTCTGCCGGAATTGCGGTCCGACTGATCGAATTGGGCGGTGAAACATCAGAGAAGTTAATTAACACCTTTCCTGACCACGAACGATCCGCCGTCAAGGTCGGACAGGTCGGAAAACTTCTTAAGGAATTAAAAAAATTCAATGCCGGCTATGCGGTAATGGCGGGACAGGTCACCCCAGGCAAGCTCTTCAAGGGACTTCACCCCGACCTAAAAGCCATTCGCATGCTTGCCGGTTTGGAAAGAAAAAATGCGGAAACTATTTTTGGAGCCATTGGAGATGAAATTGAAAAAGCAGGTGTACACCTTCTCGATGCCCGAGTCTTTATGGATGAAGACTTGGCAGAGGAAGGAGTCATGGTCAAAGGAAAGGAAAAGATTGAAACAGAACACTTGGCTCACGGAATCCAAATCGCCCGCGAAAATGCCCGATTGGATGTGGGACAAGGGGTGGTGGTTAGCCGAGGAACAGTTTTAGCAGTGGAAGCCTTCGAAGGAACCAACGCTATTCTCAAACGAGCCGGACAATTTGGGGCAAAAAACTGCCTCTTCGTAAAATTGGGAAAACCAAATCAGGACACCCGTTTTGATGTTCCCGTTTTTGGTCTTCAGACCCTGGAAGCGATGAGAGCTGCAGGCATCAGAAATGCAACTTTGGAAACGGGTTCCGTTCTGCTCTTGGATAAAGCTGAGGTAATAAAACAGGCTAAAAAGCTTTGTATTGGCTTAACTGGATTGCATTTTTAAGTCTTCATAAAGCTATTTAGCTTTAAACTAACCCCAGAAAAAGGTATTGATTTATCTTATTGGATTGCAC
>CBFHYW010000036.1:0-13994 GCA_965660135.1 Opitutales bacterium | reverse complement strand
AAAATGTCTGAATCCGAAATAACTCCAATCCAACCTGAAGAGTCAGTACCCTTGGAAAGCTCGTTTTCAAAGTATTTAAGAACATATAGACTACTTAATAGTTTGTTACTTGCTTTATTTTTCATGGTGATGACTTTCTCTATTTTGTGGAACATGATGATGGGTATTCCGCTAAGTGATGATATGGGTTCGGATTTTTCCGACGCTGGACAACCGACTACCGCGCCAAAGAAGCAGGAGCAAAAAGTTAGATTAATGCAGAGGCAAAAGCAGGCAAAGCCATCGCAGAAGTTTACTTTTCAAGCTAAGGCTATTTCAGAAATTGCTGCTCCGATTGTTGATATTGAAACACAATCCCTTAACCCTGCAATTGCTATGAGCCCGATGGGAAACATGGGTGATGTGAGTGTGAATGTGGATATGTCCGTTCTTAACAAAGCCTTTGCGTCTAATTTTATGGGAGTGAAGTCTAAAGCAAATAAGATTCTCTTCATTATTGATTATTCCGCTTCGATGAAGGGGCGAGATAAAGTAATGAGAAGCGAGTTAAGTAAAGCAATTGAAAAACTGCCTGCCGTGGGTTCTGTGTCGGTAATCTTTTTTTCTGGTCCAACTTGGGTGGCAGGAGAAAATGCGACTGCATTGCATAAACATTGGAGTGGATCTAACGGTTCCGGATGGAAAGCTAATGATGGATATAATCCTGTTCGACCCAAGTGGTCACCCGTTACTCCTTCAGTAAAAAAGAAACTAATCAAGGCTGTTCATGATACGCCACTTACTTTTGGCACCGTATGGGATAATTCTTTCGAATGGGCGTTTTACATGAACCCCAAACCGGATGTTATTTATTTCATGACAGATGGTTCCTCGAAAAAAGAATTTCAAGGAATTGATATCATAAAAAAGAAAAAGGGACGCACAAAAATTTACACGATTGGATACGGTGCTCCCGCTGGTGCTAAATTACCACTTGAGGAAATTGCAGCGATGACAGGTGGTAAAAGTAAATTTGTAGATATGGATGAAATAAGGATGATGGAAAAAGAAATTGATGCGAATGGGCAAGTGAACTGAGTTTTATATGATTACAAAAATATTGCCCCTTAACATTTTATTGATTTTTTCAAGTGCATTTGGTTTAGCGAAGATCAAGGTCTTGCTTATCGATGGTCAGAACAACCATAATTGGAAAGCGACTTCACCTGTGCTTGTTGATGCGTTGGTGAGATCGAATGGTTTTTCTGTTACTGTATCTACTTCCCCTCCAAAAAAATCTCCCGAAAAGGCATGGGACAAATGGAGGCCTGATTTTAGTGCTTACGATGTTACATTGAGTAATTATAATGGTGATCTCTGGCCTAAGCGAGTGCAAGACTCTTTGGTTAAATATGTAAAGGCGGGCGGTGGATTTGTTGTGGTTCATGCCGCCAATAATTCCTTTGGCAAGTGGCTGGAATATAATCAAATGATTGGACTTGGCGGATGGGGGGGGAGAAATGAAAAATCCGGACCGTACTTGTATTTTAACGATTTAGGGAAATTGGTACGTGATCCTCGTCCAGGCCGAGGAGGAAGTCATGGCCCTCAACATGAGTTTGCTGTTCAAGTACGCGACCGTACACATCCAATTACCAAAGATATGCCCAAGACGTGGATGCATTCCAAGGATGAGCTCTATGATTCACTTCGAGGCCCAGCAGAGGGAGTTAAGGTTTTAGCAACTGCTTACAGTGAGAAGAGCAAAAAACATGAACCTATGGTTATGACAATTTCTTACGGCAAGGGTAGAGTTTTTCATACTCCTATGGGGCACGCAGATTATTCGATGAAATGTATTGGTTTTCAAGATGTTTTAAGAAGAGGGGTAGAATGGGTAGTCACGGGAATGGTTACTTCAAAGTTATCTCCCAATTTTCCTAGTGCTGAAAAAGTATCATCTCTTTGAATTTCACAATTTGTTTATACACAAAAAAAAGACCACCTACTGGTGGTCTTTTGGTAAATTCCTTATAGAAGAAATTACTCAGCAGGAGCATCTGCTTCAGTTGCATTTGATTCTTCTCCTTCGCTCGCGCCACCGCCGCAAGATGCGAAGAGGGCCAACGAAAGGATGCTTAAGAGGGTCAGAAGATTTTTCATCACGTCAATTTCCTTTTGTTTGGTATTTATTAATGTTTAGTACAGTAGTGAGTGTTGATTGAACAACCCCTCTAAAATTTATATTTTTTCGGTTCTGTCAAGATGATTCACTAGGGCAATCCTAGGCCTTCCTATTGAGTTTGCTCCATTCTCATTGC
The DNA here is from genome assembly GCA_965660135.1 of Opitutales bacterium. Lineage (GTDB taxonomy): Bacteria > Verrucomicrobiota > Verrucomicrobiia > Opitutales > Seribacteraceae > Seribacter. The sequence goes on along the minus strand of CBFHYW010000036.1, from coordinate 11,694 downwards.
CAAATACTCCGGTATTTAGTTGGATTAGATTATGTATTATATTGGAATCGATATTGGCACATCTTCAGTAAAAGCATTGTTGATTGATGAGAAAGGGCAGGTCATAAAAATAGCTGTTCCTGAATACTCATTTTATACGCCAAAGCCTCTTTGGGCGGAAGCAAACCCTCAGGATTGGTGGGAAGCTACACAAGTTGCAATAAAGCAGCTTACCGAAAGTATTGAACCTAGCCAAATTGCTGGGATTGGTTTGACTGGTCAGATGCACGGAATGGTTGCTTTGGATAAAGAAGGCATTGTTTTAAGGCCCTGTATTATGTGGAATGATCAACGTTCTCATTTGGAATGTGAAGAAATTTCCTCCAAAGTAGGATCAAAAAAAGTTTTAAGTATTACTGGAAACCCAGTTCTTTCTGGGTTTACGGCACCGAAAATTTTGTGGACACAAAAGAATGAACCAGAAATTTTTGCCCAAATAGATAAAGTTTTATTGCCCAAGGATTTTATACGATACAAGTTAACCGGGGAGTTCTTTTCTGATGTGTCTGATGCTTCGGGGACTTCGTTGCTTGATGTGGGAAAGCGTACATGGTCAAAGGAGATGCTTGATGCTCTTGGTTGGCCAATTTCGTGGATGCCAGAAGTTACTGAATCCACTGAGCCAACATCTAAAATTTCCGTAGAGGCAGCTGAATTAACGGGTCTTTTAGCGGGAACACCGGTTGTGGCCGGAGGAGGGGACTGTGCCGCACAGGCAGTCGGTTCCGGTATTGTCGAAGAGGGAACTGTTTCAGTAACTCTGGGGACGAGCGGTGTGGTCTTTGCCCAAAGTGATGAATACAGGGTAGAGCCAAATGGCAATTTACACGCATTTTGTCACGCTGTTCCGGGTAAATGGCACTTGATGGGCGTAATGTTATCTGCTGCGGGTTCCTTTCAATGGTATAAGAACCAATTTGGCACAGAGGAGCAAAAAATCGAAAATGAAGGCGGGCTGAATGCTTATGAACTTCTTACGAAAGGTGCTGGGCAAGTAAAAGCGGGTTCAGAAGGATTGTTTTTTCTTCCTTATTTGTCTGGCGAGCGAACTCCCCATCCAGATCCTTATGCTCGTGGGTGCTTTATCGGAATGAGTTTGCGACATCAGAAAAAACATCATACCCGTGCTGTCATTGAAGGAGTATCTTACGGGCTGAATGATTCTTTGTCTCTCATGCGAGATTTAGGTGTTCATCCGAATGAAATTGTTCTATCAGGGGGTGGTTCGCGTTCAACCTTATGGAAACAAATGCTTGCGGATGTGTTTGCAACTCCTTGTGCTATGGTTAATGCAGTTGAAGGAGCGGCTTATGGTGCGGCTATTTTGGCTGCAGTCGGTGTGGGAGGCTTTTCTAGCGTTCAGGATGCGTGTAATTCTTTCATCCAAAAAACGGAGCGAATTACTCCAGGCCTCGATCAGGAAGTTTATGCTCGAAATTATCCAATTTATAAATCGTTGTACCCAAGCTTAAAGGACCAATTTGCTAAAATTGCTGAGGTAACGGAGAAAAACATTTAAAATACTTATGGATAACTCTTATGAGTCTAGTAAATTACTGGGAGAATATTTATTGTTTCATTATGGGAATGATAAAGATTTAATGCCTTGGTCAAGTGGTCCGCAAAATGGTTTTCAATTTCCTCGTCGAACGGTTGAAGATCTTATCGATCAAAGTACCTTAACCCCTGAAGCTAGCCGGGCATTCGATATCGGTTGTTCGGTGGGTCGTTCCAGCTTTGAATTAACAAAATTCTGTGACACTGTACATGGTTGTGATCTGTCTCATTCATTTATCGATGCTGCAAGTACTTTAGCTGATAAAGGAAAATTGCCCTATCAATATTTAGAAGAAGGGGATTTTTATAAATCAGATATGGCTGAAGTTGAATATGATACGAATAAAAAGATATCTTTTTTTGTTGCCGACGCCTGTGCCTTGCCACTTGAAATGAAGGACTTTGATGTTGTACATGCCGCTAATTTGATTTGCAGATTGCCGGATCCCGTCCTTTTCTTCAATCGCTTGCCCGATTTGGTGAAGATCGGTGGACAGTTGATTTTAGCCACTCCATTTACTTGGCTTAATGATTATACCCCAAGAGAGAAGTGGATCGGTTCAGGTGATTCCGAAGACAGGCTCGCAGATTATCTTGAACCTTATTTTGAATTAGAAAAAAAAGTTGATTTACCATTTGTGATTCGTGAACACCGTAGAAAATTTCAATTCTCGGTCTCATTGGGTACCCGATGGAGAAGAGTCACCAGTTCTTAGTTTGATTTGTAAATCGAGTAACTAGTGGAGTAGATTCTTGAAATTCTCGTTTGAATTTCCACATTTAATAATGAAAAATATGTAAAGACCCTTGATTTTAAAGGGTAAAGAGAATAAAAAAATGATCGTGTTCGATGAATTTGTGAAAAGCATTTCTTCATGTGGTGAGCCTGAATCCAACCTTTCAGTATGCCTGCAGGCATTATGGTGGGCTCAAAAAGGAGATTGGGACAAAGCACATGATCTTGCCCAGGATGAGGGATCGCAGAACGGAGACTGGGTGCATGCTTACCTGCATCGAGTGGAAGGTGATTTAGGCAATGCAGCTTATTGGTATAATCGTGCTTCTAAACCAGTCCGAAGAAATGAGAATCTCGCGGAAGAATGGAATGAAATAGTGAACCATTTTCTCTCCGCCTCCACATAAGTTTGTAATTTAATAGTGGAATCTGAATCATCAGGAATTTTCTCTTCAGGGTCGAATAAATCTGCTCCTATCTTAGAAGAAGAGAGTAGGTGGGAAATATTTTCCCCGATTAGCCTGCTTGTATTATGCTCGATGAGCATTCTTTTCATTCATTCTGCTCAAACATATACTGGAGGAAATCAGTGGATGATGCAAGCGCTCTGGGTTTTAATCGGTTTCTCACTTTATCTTGTCGTTTCCTATTTGGATTATCATATTTGGATGAGATTTGCTCATGTGTTTTATACATTGGGTTTATTTTCTCTTTTTCTGGTATTTTTATGGCCAGAAAAATATGGAGCCCAAAGGTGGATTGATTTTGGAAAATTTAAGATTCAACCGTCAGAATTTGCAAAAATTGTAACCTTGATGCTTGGTGCTAGCATAATGTCCCGGTCAGAAATTGGAACAATTAGGGATTCCCTGAAAGGCATTTTTAAGTTAGGAGTTTGTTTTGTTTGTCCAATGTTCTTGATTTTCAAGCAACCTGACTTAGGATCAACTCTTGTATTTCCACCCATAGCATTTTCTCTTTTGTACGTCGCCCGCATACCATATCGATTCTTTGTCACTACAGCCCTTCTGTTTGTAGTGATGATGGGTGTGTTGGGATATGACGTTTTTCGTTATTATCAATATAAATCCGAGAATCCGCATCCGAATGAAGCAATCGTTGCTTATGAGGATACGTCTCTCATACCACTCAAGGACTATCAACGTAAACGCATCCTGACTTTTGTTGCACCAGAATATATGGACCCAAACGGAATCGGAGCGAACTGGAATCGTATACAAGCTCTGATTGCCGTAGCCACCGGTGGAATTTCCGGCAAGGGTCTGGGCAATGGAATGCAAGCAAAACTCGGGTATCTACCATCTGCCGTCGCACACAATGACTTTATTTTTGCGGTTTTGGCAGAAGAATCTGGATTTGTAGGAGGAATCATTGCCATTGGGGCATTCTTTTTACTTATTTTCGGATGTTTAAAGGTAGCGTCCAAAGCGGCTGACCGCTTTGGTGCAATGCTTGCAGTTGGAGTATCTGTATTGCTCATGACTCATGTTTTCATAAACATAGGCATGACTATAGGCATTACTCCAATTACTGGATTACCCTTGCCGTTTCTTAGTTATGGGGGGTCATTTTTGATCTCCTGTTTTATTTTACTTGGGTTGGTGCAGAGCGTTTATCGGCACAGAAAGGAATTTAGATGAACAACAGGTTTAACTTGTGTTTGTCGCCCCTTCTTGTGTGGTTGAGCGGATTTTCTATCCATAAAAAAAATGGCCAGAAATACCAAGCGTAGACCTCATTATTCAAAACGTAGAAGATCCAAAAAAAATTCAGAGAAAAGAAAAGCACAAGCTGCTAAAAATGATCTGAGTTTACCTCCAGTTGAAGAACCACCCATCTCAATTGATAAGGGTAAATTGAGGGAGGAATCAATTGAACGAGCCAAAAAGCGTCCAATTCGGGAACGAATTTTGGCATTTTTCCGGCGTGAAACCAATAAGGATTATAAAGAGTTAATTATTAATACCGAGGCACTTGAGAGACGGGTTGCTTTAATTGAAAATGGTGTTTTGCAAGCTTTTGATGTTGAGCGCTTGGATGAGGAGCGAATGGTTGGTGCGATATTCAAAGGAAAAGTACAAAACCTTGAGCCCGGATTGAAAGCAGCTTTTGTGGATATTGGTCATGAGAAAAATGCCTTTCTTCATTACTGGGACATGCTTCCTGGTGCTAATAATGATCCATCGATTGAAATTGTTAGGGAAAATGCGAGGAAAACCCCCCATAATCGAGTCGAGGCTAAATCGATACAAGAAATCCCCAAAGTATTTCCAGTCGGTTCTGAGATTGTGGTTCAAATTACTAAAGGGCAAATTGGGAGCAAAGGACCACGGACGACTACAAACTTATCTTTAGCGGGCCGTTTTTTAGTTTTAATGCCCTATGCTGGACAGTGTGGAATATCTCGTAAAATTGACGATAAGGCTGAGCGTAGTCGTTTAAAAAGAATTATAAGTAATCTTTCATTGCGTGAAGGTATGGGAGTGATTATCCGCACTGTTGGACAGGGCCAACCCGAGCGGTTTTTCGATCGTGATCTTCATCTTTTGCTTCAGCAATGGGATGAAATTGAGGCAAAGATGAAGTCTCAAGATAGCCCATGCGTACTTCATCAGGAGCCCGATTTAATTGGGTTAACTGCAAGAGATTTTCTGACTAATGACATTGACCGTGTGCAAGTTGACCGAAAGGATGATTATAATGAATTAGTTCATACTATCCAGCGAATTTCCCCAAAGTTAAAATCAAAAGTCACTCATTTTGATGAAGAAATCCCCATTTTTGAAAGATTCAATGTAGAGCGTCAGGTGGAGCAAACTTTTATGCGCCGCGTTCTTTTGCCTTCTGGAGGTGAAATTGTAATGGAAGAAACGGAGGCATTAGTTTCAATTGATGTTAATACAGGGGGACACAAAGGGGATCGCAAGGACGGAAAAAACTTCATCCTTCAGGCAAATATTGAAGCTGCAGGTGAGGTTTGCCGTCAAATGAGGCTAAGGAATCTTGGCGGTTTAGTCATTATTGATTTCATTGATATGAAAAACAAGGGAGACCAAAGAAAGGTTTTTCAAAAAATGAAGTCTTCTATGTCGGATGATAAGGCAAAGCATAATATTCTGCCGATTTCACAATTGGGAATTATGCAAATCACTCGGCAACGGCATGATGAGAGTAATTCCAGTGGAATTTATGAACCCTGTCCATATTGTTCCGGTCGTGGAATTGTAAAATCTCCCCGGGCAGTAAGTATTGAAATTCAGCGAAAAATTACAAGTGTTGTGAGACGGTTTAGAGAAGAAAATATTAATGCTGAAACTAAGCTAAAGATCTTTCTTCATCCAAGTACTCTTAGACGTTTGCGGGGACCCGATTCCAAATTGATTGATCGAATGGAAAGAAACTATGGATTAAAACTTAACTTTGAGGCCGCTGAAACTTATCATGTTGAAAACTTTAAGTTGGTTGACGAGTTGACAAATAATGAAATTCGCTAGGTAATCCCATGCGTGTCCTTGCTGCTTTTGATAAATGCAAGGATTCCCTGTCTGCGCGGGAAATCTGCTCTCTTGCAAAAGAAACTATCCAAAACAGATCCTTAGAGGATCAAGTTAGTGTTGTACCCCTGACCGATGGAGGGGAGGGATTTGCTGATTTACTCACTAGTGCAAAAGGCGGACTTTTTCATTCTGTTTTTGCCAAGGATTCGCTGGGCAGAACAAAGGAGGTAAAAGTTGGAATAATTTCCAGTCAGGATTTCGATCCGTCCTTACAAGAATTTATTAATTTACCTTGCCCGGGCAAGATAGCAGTAATCGAGATGTCTTCGATTGCAGGATTGGCAGACCTGATGAATGATGAGCGAAACCCTTGGCTTACAAGTACATTTGGAGTCGGCCAACTTCTTAAACATGTAACTTCCCTGGGAGTGAGTTCGATCTTACTTGGAATTGGTGGAAGTTCAACCAATGATATGGGGGTAGGTGCATTGTGTTCGCTTGGAGTTAAATTTTTTGATGATTCAGGTTTTCCGGTTACCTTTCCCTGTCCTGATACCTGGTCAAATATTAAGGAGGTTTCTGCGGAGGGTTTGTTTTCACTTCCTCCTATTCGTATAGCATGTGATGTGAGCAATCGATTGCTGGGGGAGGGCGGAGCAACCTATCAATTTGGACCACAAAAAGGACTTTCCTCTGATCGTAAAAAGGAAATGGAAGAAGAGATGTTAATAATGTCAGCGTCCCTGGCTGATACCTTTCAAAAACCATTAAGCTTACGGGAGCAGGAGGGCAGTGGAGCAGCGGGTGGTATCGGTTATGGGCTTAGTTTAGCTTACGATACACGATTTGTTTCAGGTTTTTCATTAATCGAAAAATGGTTTAAGTTGGAGGATGCGATTAAGGAATCTGATTTAATACTTACCGGTGAAGGACGTTTTGATCTTACCTCTCTCTATGGCAAAGGACCTTATGAAATTATTCGTATGGCATCCAGGTATGAAAAAAAAGTTATTCTTCTTGCGGGTTCAGTTGAAAGCGAAGCGGTTGAGCGTTGTAAATCAGAGTTTCCAGAACTTGAAGTTGTGCCTTTTGGAAAGAACGAATTAAGCCTAGATGAAAACCTTGCCCGTGCACCTGAATTTTTCTCAAATGCACTTTTGAAACAGCTATCAAATGATTGATGAATCAAACTGAATGTCCTGAAGAAAAAGAGTTGCGTTTTAAACGTATTCGGCGTTTGAAACGTTGGATGCGCCCATTGCCCAGGCGTTCTAATATTCATAACTACCCTGTTCTGAAATGGTTTTCGGCCACCGCATATAAAAGATCTTATCTTTGGTCCTTTAAAGGAGATGCAATGAAGCCTGCCCTTTTTTGGGGGATGGTGGTTTCCTTTTCTCCTTTGGTTGGGCTTCAAATGTTAATAGTGTTCTTTCTTGCCTTGCTATTACGGGCCAACCTTCCTGTGATCGTTGCCTTGCAATGGATTTCGAATCCATTAACCATGGGGCCAATTTACTTTGCTGACTATAAAATTGGTCGTATTCTCCTTGATCTTGCAGGATATAAAGTAACAAAAAACCCACTGCTGAGCTCTGATTATGATTGGGCGAATTTTAAATTTAAAGATCTTCTGGAATTACTTGATACATTCCCGCCAATGTTTCTTGGTGGTTCTGTGTTGGGTGTATTCTTTGGAGTAGTTTCAGTATTTTTTTACAAAATGCTGGCAAAGTCTTTCCAGAGTCCACAAATTAATTCAAAAATATAAAAACAATATCTAAACTTCGAACATATGAGTAAAAAATCAATTTTACATTCCCTTTGTGCTTTTTCCATTTCGCTCTTTCTTTTTTTTCCGGCCGATAAAACTTTTGCGAAAGAGCCCTCAATATCATTGGGCATTGATTATTTGGAGAGAAGTAACTTCGAGGTTCTTGATGGTAAGCGAGTCGGATTATTAACTCACCCAGCGGGAAAAAACGGGCAGGGAGAAAGCACAGTGGATGTCTTTGTCAGATCAACTGAAGTAAATCTAGTGGCCTTGTTCGGTCCGGAACATGGAATATACGGCGATGAAAAAGCTTCCGTGCCTGTGGATGATAAAGTAGACAAAAAAACTGGTTTACCCGTATTTTCACTTTATGGGAAATTTAGAAAACCTTCGAGTAAAATGCTAGCTAAGATTGATAGTTTAGTTATCGACCTTCAAGATGTGGGTGTCCGTTGTTATACCTACATAAGTTGCATGAGGTATGCAATGGAGGCCTGTTTCGAAGCTGGGGTGGAGGTGGTTGTACTTGATCGTCCAAACCCATTAGGGGGCTTAAAAGTCGCTGGACCGCCAATGGATGAAGCTTGCATGAGTTATGTGGGTGCCTTTCAAATTCCTTTTGTTCATGGGATGACCATTGGCGAATTGGCTTTGTGGTCAAAAAAAATACCCGGTGTCTTAAAAACGGACGAAGTATACCGTAAAAAAGGAAAACTTGTAATTGTTCCTATGTTGGGTTGGTCCAGGCAAATGACTTGGCCGCAAACTGGACTTACTTGGCACCCAACTTCTCCCAATATACCAACTTTAGATTCTGTTGCAGGATATCCGATGACTGGCTTAGGTGCTCAGTTGGGTAAATTTAAACATGGAATTGGTACGAAGCACCCCTTTCGCTTCCTCACTTATGAGGGAAAATCGGCCTATGAGTTAAAAGAGACCCTTGATCAATTGAATATCCCGGGTCTTGCTTTTCAGGTAAAAACTTTAAGTGCATCTAATGGGAAAGAAGTTACTGGGGTATATATCGTTATTAATGACTGGAATTCATGGCAACCTACAGAATTACCATTTTATATGATGCAACTCTCAGCTCTTTGGCAGACACCGAGTCCATTTACCGAGGCAAGCGATTCTGAAATTTCATTATTCAATAAACATGTTGGATCTCAGTCATGGTGGGATGCCCTCGCTCAACAAGGTGGACAAGTTGAACCAAAAACATTTTTTACTCGTTGGGATACAGATACCCAAAAATTTAAATCCAGGGTAAAACCTTACCTTCTATACTAAAATTGTATTAACGGGTAAATTCGTCGAGAGTAAGCACTTTCATTCCGTGCTTAAATAGAGCCTCTTCGCCAATATCCTCATCTTCCATGGCTAGTGCAAGAACCGGTTTATTATTTGGTTGGTAAAGAAATGGATAAACATAGTGAATATTAATCTCAGCATGAAGCAGAGATTGAGTGATTAAATGCAAAGAATCTTCGTCTTGGATTTCCACTGCAATAATATTTCTCTCGGTAAAACTGATCGAACGTGACTTTAAAAGCTGTGCAGTCTCCTTTGGATAATTTGTCACCAACCTAATCACCGCGGAATCAGTCGTATCTAATACAGAAATAGCCATGACATGAATATCCTGGGTTTTTAACATGCCAATAAAATCATTTAACCAACCAACCTTGTTCTCGGCATAAATAACAAATTGTCGAATGCTTTCCTTTCCAGGGTTTCGCAGGGTCGATTGGGAATGATCGGATAAGTCCATAGTAAGAATTTGGTTGAGGTTGTGGCTAAACTTTAACCTCATTGCCCCCTTCCTCGCAAGCAATTTGGAAGAAGACTCAAATTGAATGCTTGCCTACCTTACCGTAAAAGGTAGAGAATAATTAACAGAAAATGTTCATCTTACGCAAAATAAACATCAGCTTCATCATCTTCTTTTTCGGGATAACCCTTATGGGGAATGAAGGAGCGAAGTGGATGGATTCTGATTTGAGAAAATTGGAACAGAGTGCACAGGAAGGAGATTCCTATGCTCAGGCATTTCTTGCCCTGTGTTATATCCATGGAGATAAGGGGTTAGATATTTCATTTGATAAAGCGAGCTATTGGGCAAATTTGTCGACTGAAACGAATCATTGGCTTGGCCTCTTTACTATGGGGTATCTTCACAGATTCCCCCCCCTGGGTCCAAGCCCTGAAAAAGTGGGAAGGTTGTACAAACAAGTATTTGCAGATCCTGATGGTACATTAGTTAAGATTTTCAGTGCTGGTGATCCGGTTGCATCCTATGTTCTTGGAGAAATTTTTACCGCCGAAGAAATTGAGCCTGAGCTTAATCCCGATTTACAATTTGCGGCCAAGCACTATGCAAGTTCATCCAGAGCCGGTTATGGACCAGCATCTGTTCAACACGCATTACTAAAGTTGCATGCCAATGCAATTGAGGGCCAGAATATAGATATTGGGAAAGATTTAGCAGGTGGCATTTCAATTCTTAAGGAAGTTGTTGAACAACAACTTCCAGCGGGTCATCATTTTCTGGGGCGGTGCTATTTTAGAGGAATTGGGGTAGAGCAGGATTATAAAATGGCTCTGGTTTATTTCCAAGCTGCTGCTGATCGTGGCTATACCACATCCCAATTAATTGTTGCTCATTTTTATGCTTACGGGCTCACTGGACCACCAAAGGTCGATGTCGCTCTTCGGTATGCAAAACTTGCCCTGCTTCATCAAAAAGATAAAGCACTGGAAAAAATTGCAGAGTATGAACAATTACTCGCTAATCAATCTACTGGTAATCCAGCACCAATCTTTTCCAGATCTGATAACTCTGTTCCGTCTCCAACCAATCCTTCTGTTGCAGAGCCCCCACCTTTACCCCCAGCCCCCTCCAACCTTCCTGAATCCCCAGCCTTTCGACCGACTGCCAACACATTACCCTCTGTTTATAGTTCTATTGAATCAACTGTACCCCCAGAGCCTCCTGTACCTCCAGTTCTCCCTGAGGTTAGTGTGCCCGTACCCCCTCCTCCGAGTAATTCTTTGCCTAGAGCACCCACTCCGGGGGGTTCTCTTTCACCTTCGGCGGCATCAGGTTCTCTAGACCTCGCAAAACAGCACTACTTCGGTCGAGGAGTAAGCTTGGATTTTAATCGAGCTTTTCAATTATTTACCGATTCAGCACAAAGTGGAAACCCTGAGGCCGCCCGTTATTTAGGTATTATGTATTTGCGAGGCAAAGGAGTGGCAAAGAACTATGATAAAGCATTGGAATGGTTTACTAAAGCGGCAGATGGTGGGGATGAACTTGCAATAAAAAATGTAAAGACCCTAAAAATCCTTACTTCCCGCAATTAAATCCTCTGCCTTTTCAATTATACCCTTTTATTTTATACCTTTAATTCTAGGTGAATATTTTGGGCATTAGTTTCAGTCTGGCTTCCCTCAAATGAGTAAACTGGTTTGTATAAGTGGGTGTTCCCGTGGCTTGGGTTATGCCATGACTAAGGAATTTTCAAGCAGGGGATGGAGGGTTGCAGGGGGAGCGCGAACCGCTGAAGCCTTGCAAGAGCTCAAAAAAGAATTGTGTACCGAACACTTTCTTTATCCCTTTGATGTGACTATTCCGGCGGATGTTGATGCCTTTGCGGAACAGGTTGAACAAAATTTGGGAGTACCTGATCTTCTCATCAATAATGCTGGGCTCATTAATAAGAGCGCACCGCTTACCGAGGTTTCCCCGGAAGAATTCTCATCGGTCCTGGCGGTTAACCTCGGTGGGGTACACAATATGATTCGTTCTTTTGTTCCGATCATGGAAAAAAAAGGGAGCGGGATCATTGCCAACTTTAGTTCATACTGGGGTCAGTCAACCGCTCCGGAAGTTGGACCCTATTGTGCCACCAAATGGGGAGTGGAAGGACTTACGCGTTCGCTTGCCCAGGAGTTGCCGAGTGGGCTCGCAACTGTTGCCTTTAATCCAGGCGTTATTGACACGGATATGCTCCGCTCCTGCTTTGGCGAGTCCGCTGGTGGTCATGAAAAACCTGATGCCTGGG
>CBFHYW010000035.1:0-14101 GCA_965660135.1 Opitutales bacterium | reverse complement strand
TATGTCTCGAAAGTGGAAGTTTACTATCCCTTCCGCAACTCCGCAAAATACTGCTTTGCAGCCTGATTTACCGTGGGAGCGAGAAGAATACTCGATAAAATTGTGGGTATCGCCATTAACCCAAATGCGATATCCAAAAAATTGATAACCTCCGCCATAGTAGCCACAGAAGAAACGATAATAGTGAGCAGATAAAAACCAAGCATGGGCAGTCTTGCCTTTTGTCCGAAAAGAAAACATCCGCATTTGACCACATAATAGGAAAATCCAAGCATCGAGGAAAAACTCAGGCAAAGCACACCGGCGAGCAACAGGTAGGATCCGACTCCGGGCAAAGCCTGCTCAAATGCCTGGGTGGTGAGGAGAACTCCATCCACTTCCCCGGATTTCCACACATCGGTGACCATAAGAACCAATCCGGTTAGGGTGCACATGAGCAGGGTGTCAATTACCGGTCCCCACATCGCGACCAAGCCTTCCCGTATTGGCTCCTTGGTTTTAGCAGCTCCATGGGCCATCGCCTCGGTCCCCATTCCGGCCTCGTTGGAAAAAGCGGCCCGGCGCACCCCGGTTACAATCACCATGCCCAAAGCACCCCCAGCCACAGCCTGCCCGGTAAAGGCATCGGATAAGATCAGACTAAGAGAAGGAAAGACTCGATCGGCATGGAGTAAAATAATTACCAGTGAAGTACCCCCGTACAATAGAACCATACCGGGAACAAGCCGGGCGGCAAAGGCACCAATACGCTTGATTCCACCAACCACCACCAGCCCGACAAGAACCGCAAGCAACAGACCAAATAAAGCATTCCCTGCCTGCACGGTATTCTCGGAGCCCACAAACCAGCCCTGTGGTTCGAAAAACATCGAACGTACGATTTGAGTAAGTTGATTGGATTGTAAAAGAGGCAGGCATCCAAACATTCCACATGCGGCAAAAAAGATTGCCAGTGGTTTCCACTTCTCTCCCAGTCCTTCTCGGATAAAATACATCGGCCCGCCCTGCACCACCCCGTTCTCATCCTTCCCCCGGTACATAACTGCCAGTGAACAGGTGTAAAACTTGGTCGCCATCCCGAGCAGTGCACAGACCCACATCCAAAACAAGGCCCCAGGCCCACCCTGGGTAATTGCCACTGCCACACCGGCCACATTACCCATCCCCACGGTTCCGGACAAGGCACTGCAGAGTGCCCGAAAGTGACTGACCTCCCCCGGTGCCTCTTTTTCGGGATGCTTACCAAAGAGCAACTGAAGCCCGTGCCCGAGATGACGGAAAGGAGAAAAGCGGGAAAACAGGGCAAAAAATCCTCCGCCACCCAAAAGAATAAAAAGTAGGTTGCCCCAAAGCCAACCTGAGAACGATGATAAAAATTCGGCCATTTCTTTACCTAGGTTGCAGGAAATGAGGAGAGGGTCACGCCCGAAATGCAATTGTCAGTTCGGTTACTGGATCACAGTGGGTCGCCACAGGCTTACGCCCTCGCGATTACAAACAGTGGTAAGGAGCACAACATTGTCATTGCGTGGAGGAAGCGTTCAGACAGTGCGGTTCGTTTTTTGAGGAGCAGTAAATTGCCACGGGCTTCGCCCTCGCGATGCCAGGCCAATTATTTACAGTACCCTATTTTGTAAAAACCCAGAACTTTTTATGGTAGTTTTGGAGGGTATGAATTATTTCTTGCTTGTGGTAGATGGATAATCCCGTTGATTGTTAAGTATGATCGCACCGATTGAACCCAAAGGCCCAAAAAATGTACTGGGCGAACCCTTACAACCCTGTTGCACCCAGCTAAATACCGGGTGGTATCGAAACGGCTCCTGTGAAACGGATGAAAATGACGGGGGTAGGCATGTAATTTGTGCCCAAATGACCGATTCTTTTTTAGCTTTCAGTAAATCGAAGGGGAATGACCTAAGTACACCGATGCCGGAATACAATTTTCCAGGGTTAAAGGATGGGGATTGCTGGTGCCTGTGTGCTGCCCGTTGGCAGGAAGCTTTTGAAGCGGGCGTTCCGCCCAAAGTGAGACTTTCAGCATGCGAAGAATCCGCCCTGGAAGTTGTAAATCTCAAAGATTTAAAAGCCCATCAAGTCGAAGATAATTAAACCCCTCTGTTGGGTGTCTTTTTCTGAGTGAAATTAAATTTCTTGTAAAGCAGGGCTCATAACCGAGTCCTGTTTTTTTCATATGTTGGGAAAGACTAAAAAATCTATTGCGGTGAATACGCTAGATGGACATTAATTCAATTCTCTGCAAATAACTTATGTTCAAAGTAGAAAATGAAATTTGGTCAAGAATTCAGAAAGGCGATATAGCGGCTTTCGAAGAATTGTATGACGGCTTTGCAGGAGCGATGTTCTCTCTATCTTTGGAAATTTTGTCGGATCGATGGGAAGCGGAGGAAGTCATTCAGGATATTTTTTCGTTTTTATGGAAAAAACCGGATGCATATTCCCCAAAAAAAGGAAAGTTCAGCAGCTGGTTACTGGTATTAACAAGAAACCGCAGTATTGACCGATATCGTTCGAGGAAGAGGAGACTGGATCGGGGGGAAACGGATGAAATCCTCCAGTCACGCCCAGATCAGCAAGATCGGGACGGAGCAGAACAGGCTACAGCATCAGATGAACGGGAACACCTAAACCGAGCATTTGCTCATCTTCCCAATGAGCAACGTGAAGTTATTGAATTGAGTTATTTTAAGGGAATGAATCAGCAAGAAATTTCCGATCATCTGAATATTTCACTGGGAACGGTAAAATCACGAACGCGGTTGGGAATTGAAAAACTCAGGAACTCCCTATCCACCCTCCGAATATGAAAGTAAAAAGACCAACTTACTTAACTCGTAATTTCCTTTGCATGGAGCGAATTCTTGAATAATTTGAAAAATACCTCCTTTATTAATATCCTTACCTGAATCACCTTGTACTCGCTCGATCAAAAAGCCTTGGATTATACCCTCGGAGTTCTTCCCAAAGAAGAATCTCTACTCTTCGAGGCGATGCTTGAAGAAAATGAAGATGCCCGTACTTCCCTTGCCCATGCCCAGGAAGATTGTGCAAACCTTGCCCTCTCTTCCGAGCCAAAATCACTCGGTCAAGAAGTGAAGCAAAGAATTTTGGAAAATTGCCAACCCAAGCTAAACTTTGACCCTTTTCTGGAATCGCAACCTATAGAAATCCTTCGTAAAAATTTTGCCAGCCCTACTGAACGATATGTGGGTGGAGGCGGGAGTGCCTCCTTGAAGGATGTCGAAAATGCCCGGATGCAGGACGAGCTTAATCGATTGTACAATGATCTGATCACCCTCAGCCCATTGGTTGCGGGTGATTCCAATGCCGCATCCGGAGATATGGCTTCATTACAATCCACACTCAAAAGGATGCCTTCCTTCACCCAGTCAGTGGATTCTCTACTTACTCACCCGCTTGCTCAAGGAGGTCCAGTGTCTCAGTCGGTTCATCGAACACTTTATTCATCATTGCCTTCGCTCAGTTTTTTCTCGGACCGCCTCAACGGTGACTCCTTTTCTATGGGTGATGTACGCCGCTTATTTTATCTTTGCCGGGACCAACTCAAAATCATGCGGGCGTCCTTTGGTGATATCGATCCGGAACGACTGGTTGACGATGAAAAATTACGTCTTCACGGTGCCGGGTTACTTCAAACAAAATGGTGGGGAGCAGAGCATGCCTATTTTTCATCCAAAGGAAAAGTCCGATGCGGACATTTCTTTGACGGTCCGGTTACGGAGCGGTGTGTAGAATTTGCTGAATATGATGCAAATATGTACTGTCTGGCCAACCTGTTAGCTCCGCGTTCATCGAATGGAGAATTTCATTTGGAACTCATCAAGGATGCTGTTCCCAATTGTACATTAGCAATTGCCACCGCTGAAATGAAACAGGATGAACACAACGAGCTTGATGACATAGTAAATGGAATTAAATATCCGAATACCTCTTTACAAAATGACCAAGTCCTTTGGCAACTTATTGAAGATTCCATGACCCGTGCTCACACTCACTCCACCTTGGCAGAGTTGCGAAAAGAGTCTCTTTTTGGATGCCACAGAATGGACAATTCGACTTATCTTTGGTTTGCCTGGCCAGCAATTGAAAATACCCAGGATGGAGCAGAAGCCTGAACAGAAAAACCCTTACAGTAATGACCTCTCAACGGGCCATCAGACGGCTCAGAAAATCCCTGTGAACTAAAAAGTGCACCTTTGTATTTTGCATGGTCTGTCAAAACCGCTTGATAGGGTTTATGTTTAACCTGTGCAGAAAAAGAAGTATGAGAAATTTTCCTACGCGACCAAAATCGATATCTTTCCAATAAAAAATGATCGAGCTCGGAATCGGCATATAAATTCTTTTGGGACGATTGAAATGTCGCTTCGAATTGGGCATCAGCCTTGGGGTGGGGGGAATTTCGACTGGAAAGAAAGGAAATTTTATTCCTATGTAACCGACCCTCCGTATGGGCATAGTTATAAGGCAAACCGTAAAGCAATCGAGCACCAGAAACTGCGAGGGGATCAGAAGAATCGAGAGAGTAGAACCATATACCCTTATTGCCATGTCTATCCCGAACATAGGTGCGAAGGTTAATTTCCCAAAAATCCGGCCAGGACAGCCAACGAAAAGGGGAAATCTTTAGTCCAGTTAATTGAAACCCAACCACGCTCATCCAAGCCTGTCCCTTAAACAGGTCAACTTTCAAATCGTCGGGAATACTTTTCCTGACCAACTCACCCTCAACTGGCCAATGTAAGAGAAGCAAGTCCTCCCAGCACTGATCCATAAAAGAATTTAAGAATTGATCGGGCATTTCCAATTAAGGTTTTATTTTTCCAGAAAAATCTCGTCTAATTTCATACGTCGATAATCAAAAATTTGTTTTAGAGTTCTTCGAACAAAAAAGAAATGAGCAATCGAACCGATAGGACCAAATGGCATTTGATAGCGAATTTCATCAGTCATTTTCGTCCCACCCTTCACTTCTTCGAGAGTGTGCGTATGAAGCCATAGTTTGTACGGCCCCACCCGTTGCTCATCCATAAAAGAAAAGCCATTGGTAACATATTTTATCTCGGTCAACCAACTGGTCCACCCAAGCACGGGAATTTTCACCTTATACTCCAAAAGCAAACCTTCGTAAGCAGATTTTGGAAGTTCGCCGACAATTTTGAATGCCATTTTAGGCGGAGTGATTTCATTTAGATTTTGAGGGACGGAAATAAAGTCCCAAAGCTTTTCCCGGGAAACAGGAAGAGTCTGAGTTTGTTTGAGCGTATGCATATTTTCACTCTATGCTTAACCGGAAAAATGTCCAACCCCTCCCTTGACCAAGGATAGTTTCACAGATAGAAAAGAAAGATGAGATTATTTTTTTTACCTCTTTCCATCTCTTTATGCTCCCTGCTCCTAAATGGTCAGGGTGCCATGTCCGAAATGGCAGCTATCCGTGCATCGTACTCGATTATTCCTGACAAAAAGATTGATGGATTAACTACCGAAGTGGGGTTTGACCAGTGGGAAATCCAAGCACCTTTTTTCTACAAAAAAATGGATTCATGGATGGTTGCAGCTGGTTTACGCTACCAAAGCACAGGGTTGGATTTCTCTGACTTGACGCTGTTGGATGAGGACCGACTGCACTCCTTAGACCTAGCTTTTTTTATCAGCAAAAAACAATCTGAAACTCTTGATTGGATTTTTCTTTTCAATCCAAGCTTGGCCGGTGACTTTGAGGACATTGATTCCGATGCAATGAATTACATGACAATTGCTGGTGCAAAATGGAAAGCAAGTGAAACCTTTGAATGGATATTTGGTGCGGTATACACAACCGGTTTAGGAGATGACCTTTTTGTTCCTGCAATCGGATTCACTTGGGAACCTTCAGAAAATTCCAGCCTCCTTTTTGCCGGTCCGATCATCAGGTATAAGCATAGTATTTCAGATTCCCTGAATTTAGTTCTTGGAGGTCAATTCAGTGGAAATCGATGGAACACTCAGTCCACAAACTATACGGGCCTTAAACAGGAGAGAAATTTACGCATCCGATCCTACCGAATTTCAGCTTCCTTACAATGGAGTATACAAGACAATCACTCTGTCTTTGCGACTGGTGGGATTGATTTTGCCCGGAAAGCAGAAATTGAACTTCTTGACGAAACCAAATTGCTAGATCGGGATATTAAATCAGCCTCCTCATTTGAACTTGGCTACATGTATCAATTCTAGAATTTCCGATAAAACCCGGATATTTTACTGTCAAAGCTCCAGAATTGCCTGAGCTGCGTCCCAACCAGACATAGCAGCATTTTCAATTCTTTCCCCGCCAAAGCTGTCACCCGCCAAGCTTAGACGTTCCCATGCGGATGTGTATTGGGTGGCTCCGAAGGTAACCAGCGGTTTCGCAAAGCCCCAACGATGACAACTCCATTCGGTAATTTTGCATTCAAGCTGATCTTCAGCTACTTTGGTCAAAAACGGTGCTCCCTCCTCAGGCGAATCCCAAAACTTTTTGGAATATTCATCATTTGCATGTACAGTACAAGCAGGAAGCTCAGAAATACCCTTCACCTGATTATCTGAAATCCATTCAACCTCAGGGACCGGATGAGTTAAAGTACCAGGGAAAGGTAAAAGGGAAGGACGATCCAAAATCCCCAGTAAGGCGAGACAGCGAGTATACCTTACAGCCTCCAACTTATCCATGATCTTTGACTCCAACTCCATTTCGCTTCGTTGAAAAAGCTCGAGCATTTGAGGCACGGGTAATGTGAGAACCAAGTGATCAGCAAAAAGCCTCCGTTTTTCTCCATCCTTCTCATTGATCTGCCATTCTTCATCAAAAAACACAGATTCAACAAAAAACTCTTTTTCGAAAGAAAAGGACTTGGCCAAAAATTTTGCAGGAGCGGTCATGCCATTAATTCCCCGATAGCGAACACCCTTGGGTAAATCCTGACGTCCGGGTATTGAATCGTACCAGGGCACAACTACCCCGGCATTCTGCCATTGCTCGAGTAAACCTTTCATCTTTTGGTCCCTTACTGTGAAAAACTGAGCACCATGATCAATTCGGGCACCGCTCATTCGACGCGTGGACATCCTTCCCCCCACTCCTCGACCTTTTTCTACCAGAGTAACATCATGCCCAGCTTCCGCCAGACGATGTGCACAGACACAACCGGAAATACCGGCTCCAACCACTAAAATTTTCATAGAACTTTCAGAATTTTTGCTGTTAAAGATAATAATTGTCGCAATTAAATAAAAATACTTAACTCTTTGATAAATGACAAACGCAGACGAAGCATATGATTCCATTGTAAACTCCCTCAAGGGACAATTACCCAGCCTTCCTATTGTAATGGATGAGTTAATGACAATTATCTCGGATCCGAATGCCGCCCTCTATGCAATTAAAGATATCATCAGATTAGACCCATCCATTTATGCTCAGATATTAAAAGTTGTAAATACTGTGCAATACCGCGGGGATGGAGAGCCCAGGATTTCAAACCTCGATGATGCAATGCAGAGACTGGGATTGGAAAAAGTAAAGCGAATCGCCCTAAATAATTCGGTGCTTGCTCTTTTTGAGAAAGTTAAATTCCCGAACAATTTCAGCCCGGAATCCCTATGGATCCATAGTGTGGGCGTGGCTGTGACCAGTTCATGCTTAGCCGATTTTTTGCACTTCCCGATGTCAGATCAAGCATATTCTTGCGGTCTCATTCATGACATTGGTAAACTGGCAAAATTAAAATTCGACCAAAGTAAATTTTGCGAGGAGTTAACAAAATCCGAGGAATCAGGCTTAGATAATTACCAGACTGAAATCGCCCAAGGTTCGATCAGGCATGATTTACTTGGCGGTTTGATTGCAAAATCATGGGGTATTTCAAAACTGGTTGGATCAGTTGCAAAATGGCACCATGAGGAAGAGCGTTCTAAAAGAACAGATATCGAAGACCCAGATATTCATAAACTCATAGATATTGTCCAGTTTTCCAACTCTCTTATTAATGAAATGAAATTTGGAAATAGTGGACACAATAAAAAAGTTATGCCTTCCGCTAGGATTATGAGAAGACTTCAAATGAGTGAAGATCAACTGAATGAATTTGAAGAAAAATTAAAGATTGAATTAGCACGCGAGAAGGAACACCTCGTATTATTATCCAAAAATTAACCTAATTCTTTACTGATTATTTACATCTAATACTTTTAGTAATTTGGTCAGAGGCTAATGAAATTTAAACTTAGACCTTCTGCTGAAAGAGGTCGAGCTGAGCATGGTTGGCTCCATGCCCGGTTTACCTTCTCTTTTGCCGGTTATTATGAAGCTGAACATTGCGGTTTCCATTCTTTGGTCGTAATGAATAACGATATAATTGAACCTGGGGGTGGGTTTGGTCGTCATCCCCATGATAATGCAGAAATCTTCACCTATGTCATTTCCGGCGAACTCGAACACAAAGACAGCATGGGAAATGGATCTATTATCAAACCCGGGCATCTACAATATATGAGTGCAGGTGATGGGGTCTTTCACAGTGAGTTTAATCCGTCCAATGATGAAAAGGTCGAGCTTTACCAAATTTGGATGTTGCCCAATCAACAAGGAGGAAAACCACGCTACGAAGAAAAAGAACTGGGCAAAGGGAAAATAAAAAACGATATGAAGGTGTTGTTTTCAGAAGATGGGCACAACGATTCTACCCCCATTCGCCAAAAGGCAATCTTTAGCTTTGGCCAGATAGATCGTGGAAATTCGCTAATAATTGAACCTGATAACCAATACCCCCATGCATGGATTCAAATTATTTCCGGGTCCAGTTTTTTTGGGGGGCATCAATTAAATAAAGCGGATGGACTTGGAATTGAGGACTTAGATTCAACTTTAGAAATCAAAGCAGCAGAAAATTGTGAATTTTTTATTTTTCGATTATCTGAGAATAAATGAGTGCTAGAACGGAAGATCTATTTTCAGAGTCTGTAATTGATTACCTCTTGCCAGATGCGAAAATAAGGTACTATCCAAGTTTCTTCTCACCTAAAACGTCATCCTTTTTTTTTGAACAATTAAAGAAATCAATTCAATGGAAACAGAACATCATAAAAATGTACGGGAAAGAAAACCCTGTACCCCGTCTGGAAGCTTGGTACGGGGATCCGGGAAAAAGTTATGCTTATTCCGGAATTCAAATGGATCCCATTCCGTGGACAGATGAGCTAAAAAAAATCAAAAGTGCAGTCGAATTAGAATCTGGGACAAAATTCAATTCTGTTTTGATCAACTTCTACCGAGATGGAAAGGATCGTGTAGCCTGGCACAGTGACGATGAAAAAGAGCTCGGACAAAACCCGGTCATCGGTTCGGTAAGTTTTGGGGCGGAACGTAACTTCAAACTTAGACACAAAAAATACAAATCAAATGGTTTAAAAAAAGAAATTATACTTCAAAATGGTAGCTTTTTGCTAATGCAAGGTTCAACTCAACACCATTGGATGCATGAAATACCGAGAACCGCAAAGCCTATTAATTCACGAATTAACCTTACATTCCGTGTCATTCAATAATACATATTCCCGATTAGGATTACCTATTTCAAATAATTTATAATATGATTAAAATTGAATCCTTGTGATCCAAGTAATCATTCAAATCGAATTATTGTTATGAAAAAAATTATTTACGTAGGTTTATTGTTGTTCTCAATCCCTCTCTTTCTCAACGCTTACGAATCCATGCACGAAAAAACTCCAGTAAATAAAATTCAGATCCTTGAGTTACCCGCTCGACTCGCCTTGGAGGCGAAGACAGATGATTCCTACTTCATCAAAGATAATGGCCTTTTTAGAAGTCTCTTCAGATATATAACAAAAAATGATATTTCCATGACCACTCCGGTAGAGGCAGACATAAATCCCGGTAAGATGCGGTTTTTCGTAGGCGACAAAGATAAGACCAAAAACCTCGAATCCAACGACTTAATAAAAGTTTATAAAGTGCCCACCAAGATGGTTGTTTCTGTCGGCATTCGTGGAAGTTACTCGGAAAAAAACTTTTCTAAAAATAAAATCAAGCTTGATACCTGGCTGAAAAAAAACAAAGACTATTCACAGGCGGGAGCAGCATATGCGGTTTACTGGAACGGCCCCTTTGTTCCAAGTTTTTTGAAAAGATCGGAAATTCATGTTCCCATCCGTAAACGAACTACTACCTCAAAAAAAATTAAATAATATTTCAATCAAACACACTATTAATATGAAATTCTTCTCACTTATTCTTATGACAGCTATCAGTTCCCTTCACGCTTCGAGCCTCTACGACCATAAACTTAAAACGATTGATGGACAGGAAACTTCATTGTCTGAGCACAAAGGAAAAGTTATCCTTATGGTCAATGTGGCATCGAGGTGCGGTTTCACACGCCAATACAAAGGCCTTGAAGAACTTTATCAAAAGTACAAAGGCCAGGGACTAGTCGTCTGTGGATTTCCCTGCAATCAATTCGGCGGTCAGGAACCGGGTTCCGAGTCAGAGATCAAAGAATTCTGCTCAACCAAGTTCGGTGTTTCCTTTCCAATGTATTCCAAAATCGATGTGAACGGACCGACCCGTCATCCACTCTATGAGGAAATAATTGGAGATAGTGGTCCGCTGAAAGGTAAGATCAAATGGAATTTTGGAAAAATTCTTATTGGAAAGGATGGAAAACCCGTCGACCGCTTTGGCAGTATGACTTCCCCAACTTCAGGAAAACTTATTAAGGCGATTGAAAAATCCCTCGAAGGTTAACAATCATAAGATTTTACTGATGCGAATCTATTTCTTTATCTCACTTTCTTTACTCTTTTTTAACGGTTGCGTTAACATGGAATGGCGTGGAGGCACAATTCCCCATTTCGAATTAAGTAAGAAAACACCTGAGAATACGCAAACCATAGAAAATACTTCGGTATCTTTACGAGAAAACTTCACCCAGTGGAATCAATACCGGGGTCCCAACCGGGACGGTCACATTCCTGATCAGGGCGTTACTGTAAATTGGCAGGCAAAACCTAGTGCCCTATGGAGAGTTCCTGCAGGTGCTGGTCACTCATCGGTTTTGATCGCGGAAGAAACTGTGTACACGCTCGAACAAAGTGGTGACAAAGAAACTTTATTTGCACGCAACCTTTCAAACGGTAAGGAAAAGTGGAAATTAGCCCAGCAAACAAAGTGGGATGATATGATGAGCGGAACCGGTCCCCGGTCCACCCCCACTCTACTCGACGGAAAACTCTACACTCTTTTTTCGAATGGAGTGCTTTGCCGCGTGAATGCCAAATCTGGAAAATTGGAATGGAAGACCAAGACTGTCGACCCAGACTACGAATTCCCAGAATGGGGAATTTCCTGCTCACCTTTGATTTGGAACGAATTAATCATTCTTAACCTAGGCGGTGAAAAAGGAGCAGTCCGTGCCTATTCGATCAATGATGGACAACTTGCCTGGGAATCTGATTTATCCGGAAAAGGAGTCTACATTTCTTCGAGTATTCTTAATCTATTGGGCGAAAATCATCTGCTTGCCGCGGTGGAAGGGAAAATTGCCGGACTCAATCCGAAAAATGGAAAAACCTTGTGGGAAAAATCCTGGAAAATTTTTCTTAATAATGCCTTGATTGCACAACCTATTGCCTTATCAAAAAATTCTTTCCTTCTTGCCGCAGGCTATGGAAAAGGAGCTGAATGTTGGACTCTTTCACGTGGAGCAAATGAAGAGTATCTTATTGAAACAAGCTGGAAGTCCAAAAACCTGAAAGCCAAATTTTCCAATCCCGTACTTAAGGACGGCTACCTTTACGGCCTAAGTGAAAACCTTTTGGTCTGTCTGGAAGCCAAAACAGGAGAGTTGAAATGGCGCGGCAAGAAATATGGTTACGGACGAATTCTCGTGTCTAAGGACAAATTACTGATTCTTGGGAGTGCTGGTGTTCTTTCAGTCGTGGAAGCCAGTCCAAATGAGTTTATGGAATTGTTCTCCGAACAAATCCTGAGTGATTCGCGTTGCTGGAATGGCCCGGCTCTAGCAGATGGATATTTTGTGGCGATGAATGGCGAAGAACTTGCCTGCTTTGACTGGGTACAAAAACCCTAATTCAAGAAACTTCTAAAAGGTCGTCCCAACTAGTTGTGTAACGCGGAGTCCGCATTTCCCTACGCATGCTCCATTTTTTGCTTACCCCCTGAGCAGCCAAAAAAGCACAGGATTGTCCGTAACGGGCCGAAACCTCCTCAAAGGCATCGATAAATTCACGGCGACGGGGGTTGTCGTGTTGCTCGAAAAGTAGTGTTTGCTGAGAACGCTTAGGGATTAAATCAAGCAAAAGAACTCCCGCTTTTTTATAGGCATACCCCTTACGGTAAATCGAACGGAGTAGATCCTTAGTATTTTTAACCACGCGAATTATGTCGTCAGTGGGTTCATCAAAAGAAAGGGTTTTGCAATTGGAATACTGAGGCATATCTTCCCGAAAACGATTTGTATTAACAAAAACCTGCAGAGCAGAAGCGACGGATCCTTCGGAACGAATTTTTCGGGTCGCTTTCACCGCATAGTTTGCAACCGCCTCTTCCAATTCGATCAACGTCTCTACAGGTCGACCAAAGGATCGGGACGAACATGTATTCTTACGCGGTTGGGGAACCTGCTCCATTTCCAGGCAGGGAATACCAGTAAGTTCTCGCTGAGTACGCTCCAAAGTAACACCGCCAATCGAACGGATCATCGAAGCAGGAGCCCGCACAAAATCCAAGACTGTATTCAACCCTACACGGTGTAAACGAATGCTCAGTCGACGCCCCACGCCCCAGATATCTTCAATTATAACCCGCTTAAGGGTATCAACATCGGCCGGATTAATTTCAAAGCAACCAGTCTTTTTTTTCTTGGCTATACGATTGGCCAATTTTGCAAGGGTCTTCGTTTTCCCCAAGCCAATTGAAATAGGTATCCCTGTCCATCGAGCCACAGTTTTTCGAATGCGATTACTTAAGAGCAAAGGAGCAGGAACTCCGGTTAAATTAAGGAACGATTCATCAATCGAATAAATCTCGAGTTCAGGAGCAAACCGGGCAAGCACAGAAGTCACCCGGCGGGACATATCTCCATATAATTCATAATTCGAAGAAAACACCGTCACTCCGTTTCGCTCGCAAAGTTTCTTGATCTGATAATAGGGTGCTCCCATTGGAATACCCATTGCCTTGGCCTCGTTCGAACGGGCCACAGCGCATCCGTCATTGTTGGAAAGAACAATTACTGGTCGGTTACACAGGGCAGGATTAAAGACCCGTTCGCAGGAGACATAAAAATTATTACAATCTGCAAGTGCGATCACAAAGAATGAATCACACTGGTCACCACACCCCATAAATGAGTGTCATCATCTTCACTCAACAGAATGGGTTTAAACTTTTTATTTTCCGGAATGAGCCAGGATTTTCCTTTTTCCTTTCGGAAACGCTTAACGGTTAATTCTCCATTCAGGGCGACAATTACAACTTTCCCGTCCGCCACCCGGGCACTCCGGTCCACAACCAAAAGATCTCCGTCATGAATTCCCGCTCCAATCATGGATTCTCCGTTCGCCCGGACAAAAAAAGTCGCATTAGGCTCACGGATCAGATGAGCGTTTAAATCAAGGGAGCCTTCCAGGTAATCATCAGCTGGAGAGGGAAAACCAGCCGATACCCCACAGGCATACAATGGTAATTGATTTTCCCCTTCCCGTACGACTCGTAAAACCCGGTCAACTTGGCTTACAGGTATACGCACGGGTCGGGTTTTTTCTCCATAAAGATTACTACCTTTAGGACGCCCTGCTCCTTCTCGTTTTCCACCTCTTGTCATTCAATTGAAATATGTTACAATTTTCAAAAAAGCAAGAAAGGAGATCAAATGTGATCTGAAAAACTCAAATTAACGATATATAAATGTGGATTCATTAAACAAACAAAACTCTCTCACTCATTTTATTGTCGGGGCATCCCGAGGAATTGGCCGGTCATTAGTTGATC
>CBFHYW010000034.1:0-14328 GCA_965660135.1 Opitutales bacterium | reverse complement strand
GGCTGGAGGTTTAGAACCTGAAGTTTTTGCTGAAGACAGTAATTACATAGACGCAGTATGGATTGTAACGGAGTTACCTGTTGGACTTAGAGGGCTTATTTTGGCGGGAATTTTCGCGGCTGCAATTTCCAGTTTAGACTCAATTCTAGCCGCTCTATCTCAAACGACTCTATCTCTTTTTCGCGGTCAGAACTCGACAGATAAAAAGGTAAGTAATGACTTGTTTTACTCTCGATGCCTTGTTCTTTTTTGGGGAATCGCGTTGTCCTGGTTCGCAATTGAACTCGACTCTCTTCGCGGAAAAGTCAATGTCGTCGTGCTCGCTTTTGGGATGATTTCGTACACCACAGGGCCAATGCTAGGTATGTTTTTTGCTGCCCTTTTCACCCCTCGGGTTCAAGCAAAAGGCCTTGTGATTGGTTTCTGCCTTTCCTTCAGTCTTGTGGCATTCATCAGGCCTGACATTTATCAAATCCTGCTTAACTTCGATCTAATTTCTCAAAAAGAGGCACTCTCCTGGGGAGGGATTCAAGAAACAAATGGTAAACTTAAACCCATTGTCAATACAGCATGGGCATGGCCGGCAACTGTTTTTATTACTTGGGGCTCTGGCTTGTTCTTCTTAAAAAATAAATGAAAGAAAAATTAAACGATTTTCTTTTTCCTGAACCACAAAAGATTCAAATCTTTTCTGATCAATTTCCTATACCTTCATCTTTTCCAATCATATTTGAAGACAATTCATTTCGAATATTAGAACCACACTTTTCAAAGCATGGTTTTTCTCCTGTCAATAACCCAAACGAAGCACTTCTGTTCATACGCAAGGAAGCTTTTACACAAAGTGAAGCTTATCGATTACAAATCTCCCCTCAGCAAATTATACTTTCAGCAAGTGAACCAGTTGGAATATTCCATGGACTCCAAATATTATGCCAGATAATTGACAACCAGGAGTTTACTCAAAACCTGCCCTGCTTAGAAATTGAAGATTTCCCAACTTTAGAAAGAAGGGGCTTCATGTTAGATGTCAGTCGGTGCAAGGTTCCAACCATGGAATCATTGTACAGCTTAATCGATCTTCTCGCTCGGTTGCATATTAATGAGTTCCAACTTTACATTGAGCATACTTTTGCATTTGAAGAACATCAGGAAGTATGGAAAGACGCTTCTCCCTTTACCGCAGATGAAATTCGTTTAATTGATCGATATTGTCAGGATAGATTTATCGAACTTGTTCCAAATTTGAATTCGTTTGGCCATTTCGAGAGGTGGCTAATGCATAAAAATTACAAACACTTAGCCGAATGCCCAGATGGATTTAAAAGAGAAAATCCATATATCGTTCGCGATCACGGAACGACACTCAAACCAAATCTGGCTAGCCTCAACTTCATTAATTCTCTCTACGCCGAGTACCTACCGAATTTCTCATCAAATAAATTTAATGTCGGCATGGACGAACCTTGGGAACTTGGACAAGGATGGAGTAAAAACGAAGTTCAAGCTAAAGGAAAAGATAAAGTCTACCTTGAACATTTAGAAGGTATTCGAAAACTCGTACAATCTCACGGAAAGGAAATGCAATTTTGGGCTGATGTTCTGCTTGAAGAACCTAAAAATGCAAAGCTTCTTCCAACTTCTGCATCCCCAATAATATGGGGTTACGAACCGAGTCATCCATTTGCCGAGCAGGCAGAAACCATTTCAGCCTGCGGGTTACCCTACTGCCTTGCTCCAGGAACCGGAACCTGGAGAAGTTTTTCCGGTCGATGGCCCAATTCACGGGCCAATATAGACGCCGCAATTTCAAATGTCCAAAGATACAAAGGGGAAGGTATTCTCCTAACCAGTTGGGGAGACTGCGGAAACCACCAACCTTGGGCAACCCTCTACCCCCCTCTCCTTTATGGAGCTGCACAGGCATGGAATGGGAAGAGAATAAACGATACATCTCTCATATCCGGAATGGATCAACTTCTCTTTAAAAACCAAACAAATACTGCCTCAGGTGCACTTATTGAATTAGGAAAGCTTGATCAGATAATCAATTCTGACATCCCAAACACAAGCCTATGCTGGCATATCCTGTTTTCCCCGCTTCCCCAAAAACTGGTCAAACACTTGAAGGAAAAGCATGAAATATCTCAGTTCGAAGCAGGGCTGACTCACCTCCAGTCAATTCGTGAATCTATTTCTACTTGTAACAAATTGGATTCGACCTCGCTTTTCGTAGCTGAAATCGCCCTCGGCGTTGAACTCTCGACCCATGCCTTGCAAAAGGGAGCATCCCTCCTCTTAGGAAAACCGTGGACACCTATGTCACACAAGGATTCATTGTTCTCGAAATACAAGTCACTTTGGCTTACTCGAGCCCGATCTGGTGGTCTGCCTGAAAGTATGGAAATCCTAATCGAAGCAATCACTCAAAAATAATTACCTGCTCAGAGCACGACCTCCATCGGATCAGGAATTTCAGTTGCTATTGCATCGCATCGCATGCGCCCATCTTTGGTTAAACAATGATTCCCCCCATGTTTTTCTGCAAGACCTTCATTGACCAAAAGGTCTAAAAAATGGCTGACCTCGAGAAATGCTGCTCGATCAACCTCAAATTGATCCGCCACCAAATCAACGCTCACTCCCCTATTCATCCTTAACCCAAAAAGAATTGCATCCCGAGCCAACTCCAGACCACTCAATCTTATCGATTCTTCATACCTAGGCTCTTCACCCAAGAATAATTGTTTTGCCCATTGATCGATATTGGAAAAATTTTTCCAACGCCGCCCCTTCCATTGGCTAGAAGCAGAAGGTCCGTATCCAATCCAATCGTTCATCATCCAAGTGTTTAAGTTGTGCATGCACTCCATTCCTTCCTTTGCATAATTGGACACCTCGTACTGATTAAAACCTTGGCTAGGTAGATAATTCCAGGCCAACTCGTAAAATTCAGCTTCGCGGTCAGGGTCGATCTTTACTTTCCCTTGTGACAACTTCGCATACAATGCTGTGTCTTCTTCAAAGGTAAGGCAATAAGTCGAAATATGATCTGGTTCTAATTCTACTGCTTGCTTTAAATCATCTTGCCAATCTTGCAATTTTTGCCCGGGAGCTCCAAACAATAAATCTATATTGACGCTTTGAAATCCGGCATTACGAACTAATTCAAAAGCGCTCAGCGCAGTTTCAACATCGTGATTTCGTCCAAGTCCTTCCATGAAGTGCTGATCAAATGTCTGAACACCAAGAGACAATCGGTTTACCCCACCGTTTAAAAGTGAGTCGATTTTT
Organism: Opitutales bacterium; assembly: GCA_965660135.1. GTDB lineage: Bacteria > Verrucomicrobiota > Verrucomicrobiia > Opitutales > Seribacteraceae > Seribacter. The sequence continues at coordinate 11,034 of CBFHYW010000034.1, read as the reverse complement.
GCAGAATTAATTTCATTTGGTGCCACCTCCACGCTCCATTCACAATGAGCACTTAGCCCTGATTCACGAATTAAATTGCACAATTTATCTATTTGCGATGCCGAGAGAAGGCCAGGAGTACCACCACCAATAAAAACGGTAGAGAAATCCCGATTCCCAGGATGAGCTAAAAAATCCTTCTCCAAGGCAAAAAAATACTGCTCAAAACCCTTTTTGCTTGGTCTCTCTTGGTAAAATGCGCAAAAGTCACATGTCGTGGAACAAAACGGAACATGGACATAAAGACCTAACTTGTTACTATTTGAATCTTGCATTTCTAATACGAACCTTGTCTACAAATTTATATTACTATATCGAAACAATTAAACGATGAATAAATTGCACACTACTTACAAACATATCTTCCTAGCCTTGGCCCTTGCCTTCCTGACAAGTTGCAATCAGCCAAGTTTTATTAATCTAACCTCAACGAATATCAGTCAAAATCCATCTGGAATTTATACTTTGCAAACTGAATTGGATATCCAAGACCGAAAAGTAAATCCAGATTCTGTTCAAGTCTTCACCATTGTCGGAGGAGAAAAGATTCCAATGGTTAAGGATCCAATCAACCCAAGCCTATGGAGCTGTGACTATAAATTACCTCAAGGCTTTGATGAGGCTACTTATTATTTTCAAACAAACTATCAGGTTGTTAGCGATAATGGAGCATCGTATGCAAGAGAACTTAAAAGCGAGCTTCAAGTCTTTCGCTTAGAGAATCGTTATGTTGGAAACCTTGCATCCTACAGAGGACCTGTTGGTGTTGAAATTGCAGTACAAGGAAGAGGTCTAACTAAATACGATTCAATCTTAATTGGTGGCGAAGAAGCCTCGACTCGTTATTTGTCTGAAAACGAGCTTCGCTTTACCACTCCTGCTCTTCCTGCCGGAATAGACTATCCTGTTCAATTAATTGGTGGTCCACATGGAGCCTTAGATATCGGAAACTTTCGAATTGATGCAAGTTCGATTGGAGTCTCTCCTTCATCATTGGAAATAAAGTCTGGTGATTCAAGTACCCTTCTCTTTAAAATCGACTACGAAGCCCCGGATGGCGGCCTAATTGTTTCAGTTAAAACAAATATCCCCTCCTCTGTCATTATGCCCGAGGCGGTTATCTCCAAAGGAAATAAAACTGTAAATATTCCAATTAAAGGAGGCGTTGCAGGAGAAGGTAAATTAGTAATCTCAGCACCCGGCTACGAAAGCGTAGAGGTACCGATACGAGTTTTCTGATTCATTTCATTGCCCTTGAGCGATGGTCTTTATGCCAGGCTCCACTGTTGAGCAAATTTCGGTCGTAATTCCAACATTCAATCGATCTTCTTTTCTCCAAAAAGCATTACAATCAGTTTATAATCAGACTCTACCCCCACTTGAAGTTCTTGTGGTGGATGATGGATCATCAGATGGTACTCAATGCACACTTAGCCCTGATTATCCAAAAGTAAAATGGATAAAACAGAAAAACCACGGAGTTAGTTTTGCCCGTAATCAAGGAATTAATAAAGCACAGGGGAATTGGATCGCTTTTCTTGATTCGGATGACACATGGTCGCCAACTAAACTTGAGCAGCAAAAACAATTTCTTGAACGCAACCCCGATCTTTTATTTTGCCATACCGACGAGCAATGGCTTCGCAATAATAAGTTGGTCAGTCAACCTGCATACTTGCAAAAATCAAATCAGGATATTTTCCTTAAAAGTCTGAGCCGATGCATAATCTGCCCATCCTCAGTGATTATACATAAATCACTTCTACATTCTGTTGGGATGTTCGATGAAACATTTGAAGTTTGTGAAGATTACGACCTCTGGCTTCGAATCCTCGTTCAAAATAAGATTGGCTACTTACCGCAGAAGTTGGTCTCGAAGCACGCTGGGCACCGCGATCAACTATCGACCAAGCATTGGGGGATGGATCGATTTCGAGTTCAATCACTAAAAAAGCTGCTAAACCAAGCTAAACTTTCAACCCACCAGCGCATTAGCGTGATTGAAACGCTGATTGAAAAATTAAAGATTCTTGCTCAAGGATTTGCCAAGCATGGAAAGCTTTTACAATCGCAAGAATTCAATGAGGAAATACAGGCCTTATCAAAACAACTTCCCCTCCACTCAACCAAACACCCGTTCAATTGAATATCATTGTTGCCCTTTCTGCAGAAGCTAAACCCATCATAGATCACTTGGGTTTGAAAAAACATGCTTTGCCCTCTCCCTTTAGTCTCTTTCAGGACGATACTTATCAATTAGTTATATCCGGGATTGGGAAAAAAAATATGGCCAATGCCGTTTCCTTTCTTCATGGGCGAAGGACTTGTAAAAATGCTCCTTGGCTTAATATCGGTCTGGCCGGGCACGGAAGTGCAAAATTGGGAGAAGTTTTTCAAATTGCAAAATTTTCTGACCAACAAAATGGAAAATCAGGTTTTCCACCCCAAATTTACTCTACTCCAATATCCAAAACCTTATTGCACACCTGTAATCAACCATCGGAGCAATATCAAATAGGCACTGCTTACGATATGGAAGGGTCGGCTTTTTTTGAAACTGCATACTGCTTTTCAACAACTGAACTAGTTCAGTCCATAAAAATTATATCTGACAATCCTGAAAAACCTGTATCCCGTTTTGACAAGTCCCAGGTTCACGGGTTAATTACCCCTGCCCTTCCTCAGATCTTAAACCTGACTCAAGAGATGATTAACATGTCGGCGGAAATCAAAGAGCCCGAGGAAATCGAAAATGTTTTATCTGGGATTTTGGAAGCCCTTCTTTTTACCGAGACTCAAACTCACCAAGTTAAAAAGGAAATTCGTCATGCCCTTGTGGTTGGGATTCCAACTTCCCATATCCTAGAACTCGTTCAATCGGCCAAAAATGCCAAAGCATTCATAACCAGCCTTAATCAAATACTGAAAGAAAAAAGCCTCTTTCCATGATCGACATTATTTACCACGAGAATTCAATTACCGATCATCCCCGGACACGGGAAATTATGGAGCGCTTTCCAAAAGCCTCTAGGATTTCATGTGAGAACCACAAAGAAATCTTTAATCCAAGCGGACAGAATTTTAGACTTCAAAAGAAAAAGCCATCCCTCATACTTGCCGAGAAAAAACACAACTTTGCCCTTCCCATTCCTCCCACCTACGGAATAGGAGGAAAAAATAATTTCTATTTTTCTCATATGCTTAACTGTATCTATGATTGCCGTTATTGCTTCCTTCAAGGTATGTACCCTTCCGCTCATTATGTACTATTTGTTAACTACGAAGATTTTCTCGCTGATATTCAAAGCAAAACGAGGCAGGAACCCACTGAGCCAACTTGGTTTTTCTCTGGATACGACTGTGATAGTCTAGCACTCGAAAATATTTCCACATTCACCGATTTCTTTCTTCCATTTTTTCAAAAAAACACGAATGCTCGACTCGAATTACGAACTAAAAGCGTAAATATCACACCCCTCCTTAAACACACCCCTTCAGAAAATATTGTCACCGCCTTTAGCTTTACTCCAAAAGAAATTAGCATTCAACTCGAACACGGAGTCCCTTCGGTTTCATCCCGCATACGGGCGATGCAGAAACTAACCGAACAAGGTTGGCAAGTCGGACTGCGTGTAGACCCAATCATTGACTGCCAAGACTTTGAAAAGCGATATCAGGGGCTCTTTCAAGATATTTTTTCCAGTATGCCCGTTGATAAAATTCATTCCGTCTCTCTCGGTGCCTTTCGAATGCCGACAAATTTCTTCAAAAAAATGGAAAAACTTCACCCCGATGAAAAACTCTTTGCCAGTTCTCTTGAAAAACGAGGAGGTTCAGTCTCTTACAGATTAGAAATCGAACGTGCGAGAAAAGAAACCTGCGAGAGATTACTCCTTAAACATATAGGAAAAGAAAAGATTTTCTCCTGTGAAACTTCCCCTGAGCCAAGCCAGTAAACAATTTCACTCAAAATCCGATTGCATTTCTATAAAATTTAATATTTTATAAGAGTATTGGCACGCCACCTTAGCTCAGCTGGTAGAGCACCTCACTTGTAATGAGGATGTCGTCGGTTCGATCCCGACAGGTGGCTCCATTCTTAGAGTTATTTTGGGTGCCTGAAAGTTTATCATCCACGAGATATTTTCATCGATATGAGAATTATGCTAAAGTTCTCTAATTATTATTTAAAATCGTACACGAGTACCTTATCAATCAATGGAAGCAAGACCTCGGTTTTACCTTTTTGATGAATGGGATGATCTAAGTATTCCTGCAAAGCTTTCTCGTCTTTTACTACCACAACTATACCCACATCAAAACTATCGTCCACAATATCACGATCACTGCTGATTACTTGACCGGCCCGTGCTTCTAAAACTGATGGGATTTCGTTAAATGTTTGGGTCAGCTCAATAATTTGTTCGCGGTGAGACGCATTCCCCGGATCCTTAAGCCAACAAAGCACAATATGCTGCAAAACAAATTCATCGGATTGAACTGATAAATTTTGTTTTGAACAGCCAAACAAAATTAACAGTGGCAGCGTAATAAAAAATTTCATCATCATCTAAGTTAAAAAAGGTTCATCGAGAATCTGTGAAGCAAAAAAAGTACTGTTTAAATTAATTTTTAAAATCAAGTAGGGATATAAACTCAAAGTGCAACTTATCTTTGTAATAAAATTCTTCTAAAGCTTTATCGACTTAACTCGTATTTGAAATTGAGCTGGGTAAAATCAAACATGTAGAGTCTAAGTTTTGAACCTCTATTAAAATAAAAGCTCTCCGATTAAGTTTCAAATATCCTTAGTTCAGAACTATAGATACTTATTGAGAATTAAATCCCCTAGTAAATGAAATTAATAAACGGAAGCTGACGATGAAAATTTCGTCCTTATGCGAACACCATCACGATAGAATACTCTAAAATGCTCGGCTCCATCGAATCGGTAGTAAATCCAAATTCCATCTTTTTTATCTTTTTTATAGTAACCCTCTTCCCTGATATTACCGTTTTCATATCTTTCAACAGACTTTTTTTCGTTTGTAATAATACGGGCTTTCCTATCTCCAAGGTTATCATAAACCACGAGCATACCTGCCCCATTAATAACTTTAGTAGACGGGCATCTTTCCCCATTAGGCATCCAACCAATTGCGGATACAATTTTGCCATTCTGAAAAATTTGCTCTGAATGTTTTTTTCCATTTTGATACCATCGATTAGAAATTCCATTCAACTTACCCTGATTATAATATTGTTCGGTTATCTTAATTCCCTTCTCAGACCAGTAAGAAAACAATCCATGCTTTCTTCCATTTTGATAGTTCCCTTGATGAAACTTGCTCCCATTGCTACGCCAACTAATTATAGGGCCCTCAAGAATTCCTCCGATAAAATGGCGTAAATTACGCTTTTTCTTATTTGCATCAATTTGAGCATACCAACCTGAAAACGGAGTTTCACCAAAACGAAGATATTGTAATCCAATCTTTTGTACAAATTTATCAAAGGGCAAAGATTTATTTGATAATTCGTGCCACTCGCCAATAACCGAAGAACTTAGGATTTTTGAAAGTTTAGCATCATCGTCTAAATCAATATACTGGCTCAATTCTTTACCGTGCCCTACAAGGCAGATAAATGAGAGTAAAAGAGATGAAGAATATCTAAACATGCCTGTATCGTAAAAGCCCCTCATAAAATGGGCAAACTTAACAATAATAAAAAAGAATATTGTTTGTAGTTGGTTCATAAAAAAGCCAGAAGTACATTCATCAACTTGCAGGGTTCACTCATAAATAAAAATTAAAATGCATTTACTTGAAGAAATAACGCTCATCGCAACTGTTAGCGTTATTGTAACTATTTTACTTGGACGGCTCAAACTCCCAGTAGTTGCTGGTCTGGTTCTTTCTGGAGCATTGGTAGGACCTCACGGGTTTTCTTTGGCCAAAGACTTAAAAGCGATCGAATTAATCGCAGAGGTTGGAGTAGTCTTTCTTCTTTTCACCATAGGCTTGGAGTTCTCACTCAATCGATTGAAGCACATTTTCAAGCAAGTTGCGTTGGGTGGTATTATGCAGGTAAGTGCAACTGCTGCTATAACTATCCTTATCGCACTTGCTCTGGACAGACCTCTCCCAGAAGCCGTGGTTTATGGTTTCGTTTTTGCATTATCAAGTACAGCACTCGTGTTAAGAACCTTAAATGAGAGAAATGAACTTGATGCACCACACGGGCGTTTCATAGTGGGCACCTTAATATTTCAGGACTTATGTATCGTACCGATGGTTTTAATCATCCCTCTTTTACCTCAAGGGCTGGATAATTTATCAGTTTGGAAAGAAGTTGGATTAGCGATGGGGCAAGCAGTTTTAATGGTAGTTGGGCTTTTTGTGTGCTCAAGAAAGTTGGTGCCATTACTTTTTAAATGGGTCGATGCAAGCCGAAGTAGTGAAGTATTTATCTTAACAGTTCTCTGCCTATGCATTGGGACTGCTTACATAACTTCTTTAACCGGTCTGTCCTTGGCATTGGGTGCCTTCCTTGCAGGTATGATCGTGGCGGACACCGATTTCAGACATCGTGCAATGGGAGATATTTTACCCCTGAAGGATGTATTCGTAAGCTTCTTTTTTGTATCACTTGGGATGTTTTTTAACTTCGAGGTCTTAATTGAACAAACCGGAACAGTTATGCTTCTCCTCGCGGCCTTTCTTTTTGGAAAGGGATTAATTGCATCTATCGCAGCAATGTTTATGCGTTTTCCACCTAGGGCTGCTTGGTTGGCTGGCGTTGGTTTGGCTCAGTTTGGAGAATTTGGTTTCGTTCTGCTCCAACTTGCGACAAAAGAAAATGTAGTCTCAAGCGAAGCCATTGCTCCCCTTTTAAATGCTGGTATATTAAGTATGTTTCTTACCCCCTTAATCGTTTACAAAGCCCCTCATTTTACTGCAGGTGAAAGAGCGCTCGATCCGTTGGCCAAATTATTACGCACAAAAAGCGCCGAGGACTTAGAGCAAAAAACAGTTGGGCAAAACGACCATGTGATCATCATTGGCTATGGTATATCGGGACAACTATTAACCTCAAGCCTACGAACATTAGGAATTGAAACAGTAGTTCTTGAAATGAACTCAGATAATGTAAGCTTAGGGCGGGAAAAAGGAGATCCAGTTTATTACGCCGATGCGACTAGCGAAGAAGCTCTCGGTCATGCACACCTCGAGTCATGTCGGGCAGTAGTCGTAATGATTAATGATCATTCCGCAACTGAACGCGTCCTGGCCACAATTAACAGACTCAAAGTGGAAACGCCTGTCTTTGTTAGAACTCAGTACATGGATGGCGTTGAAGATTTTGAAAAGTTCAAACCTAGTGGTATCGTTGCATGCGAAGTTGAGGGTGGATTGGAGGTCTTATCACAGGTTTTACGTAAACTGCAAATTCCAAGAAATGTAATTATTGGAGAAATTGATCACGCTCGCTCGCAGACTATGCATTCAGATCGACGATTTAAAGAAGCCCCCCTCCCTCTTCACGAGCACAACGAACTGAAAGAACTGACCGTTGAAAACATTCTTTTGATAAAAGGCAGTGAAGCAGAGGGCAAATCTCCAAGGGCACTTAGCTTGGCCGAGAAAACAGGAGTCTTAGTAATAGCAGTCAGAAGAGAAGATAAACTGCTCTTACACCGACTGGCAGAGACAATTCTTATTGCAGGGGACACTGTCTATTGTATCGGACAGAAAGCAGATTTGGAAATCGCATCAGAGTGGTTTGATCAAAGGCTTCTAAACGATAATACTTAAAACAATGAAATTCAGGAGCTCACTGCTCTTCGGGCACAACATTAATGGATGAATTTAAATCGATAATTCCTTCAATGTCTTTGCCAGAATCGTTCGAATCAGCAGGTCTTCCATAATCTAATTCACCCTGATAATAAGATTCATTTGAATCAATTGTTCCATCCTCCTTGTAATAAACAACAATTCCGTTTCCATCTTTAACCGAGGTATACGGACATTTTTGGCCATCTGGTTGCCACCTAAAAAAAGTTTCTATCTTACCATCCAAATACTCTACTGCAGACTTCTTTTTTCCATCGGCATAAAATTCTTCAAATAGATCATTTCTGAGATTGTTTTTATTATACCCCCGAGACTGTAAGAATCCGGAGTCGGACCAAGTTTTAAAAGGACCTTCACGCTTCCCTGTTCTCCACATACGTTCAACCATTTTCTTTCCATTCTCATACCAGGCTGTGTACAAACCATCCTGCATTCCACTCTTGCACTGAAAAAGGTACCCCACTTTTCCTCCATCATAACTTTTCTTAATCCATCCGCTATACGGAGAATTATCAAAGGCTTTGTACACCTGGAGGTCACCATCTAGCGTGACGATTAGATCACTTAACTCAGTCGCTTCCTTAAGGGTGTTTTTTAATAAATCTTCTTGATCTAAAGGATTAACAATCTTAGGGAAATCCAAATTTGTTCTCTCTTCATTTCCACAGCCACATAGTAAAAAAACGATACCGATCAAAAGTATTTTATTTTTCATGGGCTCAGTATGAAGGAGTTCCATCAGTAAGGTCAAGTTTTGCACAGGTATTAAGAACTAAATTTAAAAATCAGGAATTCTTGTTTCATCATGAAAAAACATGTTTAACCGATCAAAAAATTTAAAAAATAAATTTTAGCCTTTCTAAATTAGATCCTTCTGCAATAAAAGAATGCATGACTGATATTTCTGATTTTGATGCCCCCAAACCACCGGCATGGTTTGGGGCAGCTATTCCCCTTCTCCTTGTTTTACTAGCATCTGGACTATATTGGTTTATAACCACAGATAAAGAAAATGCTGAGAGTCTAGATACATCAAATAGTAAAATTAAATTAAGTGGTCGATTGTCCCCTGGGCAGACTTACTACATTTTTGCGTCCGAAATTGAAGTTTATCCCACAAATGTAGAGAATGAATCTTGGGATCAGGGAAAAAAAGGTCCAGATATTCGCTACCGTTTATTTTGGAAAGGAAACGCGGTGTTTGAAAGTATTACCAAGGATGATTCCTTAATTGCCGATTGGTCCGGATTATCAATCGAGCTCAACTGGAAGGATTTGCTCGGAAAATCAGTTTCCTCTGATGATGCCATCAAAGCGGGCCGAATCCGATTTGAAGAAGGAGAGAAAATAGAAATTGCTGTTGAAGATGTGGATGTCGCATCCGATGACGATGTGGGAAGGCATGAGATAGAGATGGATAGCTTATCTATTGGTAAAAATGAATTTAAGCTTAAAAAAACAGGAATAAGTGCCATTAGAAGAATTACTCTTCGTGTTCTGCCAGTTGGTTCGAACATAGAAGACCTCGCTAATATAATGAAGTAAAATTTATACGCAATGAATGTAACCCGTTTTCTCATTGCTTGCTCATCTCTTTTACTCGGATTAGGTTTAATTGGCCCGACCTTGACTATTTTCCCCAAAGCAGGAGACCTTACATGGTTCATCAAAATAATTGCACCAGAAGAACTTGCAGTTTCCACTTACTCCATTCTTGGGGTTATTCAGAAACTTTTTCAGACCAATGATATTTTTTTAGCCGTGATTCTGGCCATATTTTCTGTTTTTTCTCCGGTTCTCAAACTATCTTTTTATTGGCATGCCACAGGTCTGAAAGATTCAAAAAAGTTTAATTCAACCCTTCAAATCATACATTATGTGGGGAAATTTTCTATGGCCGAAGTATTTGCCCTCGCCCTGATTATCGTGGTAATAAAATCTTTCCCAGGTGGTTCTACCGCTCAATTAGAATGGGGCGCGTATTTATTCACCTTTTCTATAATCTGTTCTATGATTGTGTCCTTCAGATTGGATTCCTCAAAAAGATCATAATTCATTGATTCTAAATTTTCCCAAAAATTATAATAGTTTATTTTTCAGGATCGAAGTAAACTTATTCAGTGGTAATTGTATTCTTTAATTCTAAGTCTATTGACAAATTCATATTAAATAGGAATTAATGTGATGTATTACACACCAAAATATTCTATGATAGATTACTGGCTCAATTTAGCCCCTGCAGAAAGAACCTTTACCGGAATTGGAGTTTTCTCAAGTTTAATTCTGACCGTCCAAATGGGAATGGTGATGATCGGTGGCGCGGTGGACATGCCTGAAGCGGAAATAGCTGATACGGGAGAAGGTGGGGCAAGTGGAATCTTTTCCATCCGTACCATAGGTGCGTTTTTTGCCGGATTTGGATGGGCGGGAGCCGCCATGTTACAAGCTGGTCACGGTACCGGTGCTGCCACTTTTGTCGCAACACTTTCAGGCTCTGCATTTCTCGGCGTGGTCATTTATCTAATGAGCTACCTACACAGCTTAAGGCAAGAAGGCACTTTAGATTACAAAAATGCCATCGGAAATGTTGGAAATGTATACTTACCCATTCCCCCAAAAAGAAAAGGTATGGGGCAAGTCGAAGTGATGGTACAGGGTAGGCTCCGAATCGTTCAGGCTCTTTCAGATAGTGATAAAAAAATCGGAAATCGAGTCGCGGTTCGGGTAACCGAAACAATTGATGAACAAACGATCTTAGTAAAACCACTTGAGGATGAATTAAAATCCGAGAAGAAATAGCTTAAACAATCTAACACCTAAACTCATAACATTATGGACGCATTCTTAATTGGTATAATCACTTTCATTCTCATTGTTCTCGGAACATTGGTTTTTTTCTTCAGTCGGTACAAGCGGTGCCCGTCTGATAAAGTTTTGGTCATTTACGGAAAAACGGGAGGTAACCGTTCATCCAAGTGCGTTCACGGGGGTGCATCGTTTGTATGGCCTTTAATACAGGACTCTCAATGGCTCGACCTGACTCCGATTCCAATCGACATAGCCCTACAGGGTGCTCTTTCCAAACAAAACATCCGGGTTAATACACCTTCTACTTTCACGGTTGGTATATCAACCG